>DBME01000251.1:3976-6439 GCA_002298155.1 Holophagaceae bacterium UBA706
GGCCTACCGGGAGTGGTTCCTGGCGCGGGAGGCCTCCGGCGCCTTCGACGCCGTGGACGGCTGGATCCGCATGGTGGCCACCAACCGCCTCACGGGGCACAGCCCGGGGTTCTTCTCGGTGTACACCCTGCCCCCCAACCAGGCCGTGGGCCCCGCCCAGCAGGTGGAGATCAACCGCAAGCGCGGCCAGGTCCCCGCGTACCGTGACACCCGCGCCCTTATCCTGCGCAAGTCCCGCCAGCTGGTGGCCGGCCTCACCCCCGAGGAGCGCCTGCGGCTGGGCGTTGGAGATCCCATCCTCCTCACGGGCCCCGCCTCCCGCACCCCGGAACTCCCCGACGGCTCCGTGCGCCTCACGGTCACCTCACCCCCCTTCCTGGACGTGGTGCAGTACCAGGCCGACAACTGGATGCGCTGCTGGTTCTGCGGCCTGGACGCGGCCGAGGTGGGCAAGGGCATCACCATGGCCCGCACCGTGGAAGCCTGGAGCCTCGCCATGGCGGAGGTCTTCCGGGAACTCCACCGCGTCACGGCGCCGGGGGGCCACGTGGCCTTCGAGGTGGGCGAGGTGCGCAAGGGCACCGTGCGCCTGGAGGAGGTGGTCCTGCCCCTGGGCGCCGCCGCCGGCCTGCGCCCCCTGGGGGTCCTCATCAACCAGCAGGCCTTCACCAAGACCGCCAACATCTGGGGCATCTCCAACAACACCCACGGAACCAACAGCAACCGGATCGCGCTGTTCCGGAGGGCCTAGCGAGGGAGCGAGGAATGGGCCGGGGTGGGATTGCTGACCCCGCAGAACCCAATCCTTGGACGCGTCTGGAGCAAACAGAGGCTCGCCCACCGTTGCTTTGGCGCTCGCTCGTTTGGCACCTCGGAACCTTGGGCCTTGTGTCCACCCCGACCCACGCCTAGACTTATTGCATGGGATCCCAACCAATTTCCGCCCCCCCCGCTCCGGATGCCCGGCGCATTCTCGAAGCCCTGCGCTGGCTCGTGCGGGAACTCCGCCTGGCCCAGGGTTCCGGGGAACGGAGCGACGGCCTCAGCGCCGCCCAGATCTTCGTGCTGCATGTGCTCAAGGACCAGGGCCCCCTGGGCGTGGGGGACCTGGCGGACCACACGGCCACGGATCCCAGCTCCGTTTCGGTGGTGGTGCGCAAGCTCCACCAGAAGGGCCTGGTCGGCAAGGAGGCCGATGCGGGCGACCGGCGGCGGGTGCGGGTCACCCTCACGGCGGCGGGGCTGCGGGCGGCGGGCGAGACGCCCCTGCCCGTGCAGCAGCTGATGCTGGACCGGCTGGCGGCCATGAAACCGGCTGACGTGCACACCCTCGCAGACCTGCTGGAGCGTCTGGCCCCGGCGGCCGAGGATGGCCATCCGGCGCCCATGTTCTTCCAGGAGGGGGCGGCGGCGGGACGCAGGCGATGACCCCGCCCCATGGGCCCGCGGAGGCCCGGCGCTTCCCCGCCACCGATGCGCCCCTGGGCACGCGGGTGGCCCTCCTGAGCTCCCTGGCGGCGGTTCTCGGCCTCACGGCGGGGCTCGTGGCCGAGGCCCTGGTGCGGCTCATCGCCCTGGTGACCAACCTGGCGTACTTCCACCGCGTATCCCTGGCCGGCGCCTCCCCCGCGGACAGCCATCTCGGCTGGTCCCTGGCCCTGGTGCCGGTGGCGGGGGGACTGCTGGTGGGACTCCTGGCGCGTTTCGGCTCCCGGGCCATCCGGGGCCACGGCATCCCCGAGGCCATGGAGCAGGTGCTGCTCAACGAGAGCCGCATCCCGGCCCGCATCACCTTCCTGAAGCCGCTCTCGGCGGCCATCGCCATCGGCACGGGCGGCCCCTTCGGCGCCGAGGGACCCATCATCGCCACGGGCGGCGCCCTGGGTTCCCTCCTGGGCCAGCGCCTCCCCATCACCGCCTTGGAACGCAAGACCCTCCTGGCCGCGGGCGCCGCGGCGGGCATGACGGCCATCTTCGGGGCGCCCGTGGCGGCGGTGCTGCTGGCGGTGGAGCTGCTGCTCTTCGAGCTGCGGCCCCGGTCGGTGATCCCGGTGGCCATGGCCTGCGTGGCCGCCATGGTGATGCGTTTCGGGCTCCATGGAGCCCAGCCTGTCTTCCCCATGCCCATCCCCAACGCGCCCGGCCCGGAGGCCCTGGCGGCCTACGTGACCGTGGGCGCCATCGCGGGTCTGGCCTCCGTGGGGGTGACCCGGGCGGTGTACGCGGTGGAGGACGCCTTCGAACGGCTGCCCCNNGGCGGCCTGGCCGTGGGCCTCATCGGCCTGGCGTGGCCCCGCACGCTGGGCGTCGGCTACGACAACATCGGGGGCATCCTCGCGGGCAACCTTCCCGTCGCGGCCCTGCTGGCCCTGGGCCTGGCGAAGTTCGCCTCCTGGTCCATCGCCCTGGGCAGCGGCACCTCGGGCGGCACCCTGGCGCCCCTGTTCACCCTCGGCGGCGCCC
>DBME01000180.1:0-5389 GCA_002298155.1 Holophagaceae bacterium UBA706
GCTGCATGGCGATCTTGAGGGTGCCCTCGGAGCTGTCGATGTCGTAGATCCGGCAGATGTTCGGGTGGATCACCCGGGCCTGGATCTGGGCCTCGTGCATGAACCGGATCATGGCCGAGGGCTCCATGTCGCGGAGGAACTTGAGGGCCACCGTCCGGCACAGGACCACGTCCCAGGCCTCCACCACCTCGCCCATGCCGCCCTTGCCCAGGAGCGGACCCAGCACGTACCTGCCTTCGCGGGGAAGCTGGGGGTTCAGCCACTTGGGTTGTAGGGATGGGGATTCCGTGCGCATCGATTCCGAAATATTGATCTTTTCTACAAGACCACACCGGGCGAATTGAAATACTTCATCACTGCATTAAAAACTGACGCACTGATAATAATTTACCGCGGCCAAAATTCAATCCCGGAGCGGGAATTCCCCGTGTCTGAAGGGAAAAAAAGCAGGCGCCCGTTTGGGCGCCTGCTTGGGTGGGTTCGGATCGGCCCGGAGGCCGGCCTGGAACTACTCCTCGTCCTGGTCCACGTGGCTCACGTGGTCCTGGGGACCCATGTGGTCCAGGGGGTGCTCCTCGTGGTGGTGGTGGGGATTCACCTTGCCGTCCAGGAAGGCGAAGTTGAGGGGGTAGGTGTCCGGGTCGAAGATCACGAAGTAGAAGTGCCACACGAGGATGGCCAGGGTGGCCAGGATCGCCTCGAAGTAGTGGACGGTGATGGAGGCTTCCACGATCCAGCGCGGCATCCAGCGCGTGAAGATCATCTTGAACCAGATGATGGCGCCGGTGGTGCCCATGAGCCAGGTGCCCCACACGACGGCCCAGTACTCGGCCTTCTCGGCATAGCCGAAACGCTTGAACTGGGGCCGGGGAGAGCCGGGGATGAGCAGGTACTTGATCTGGGCGACGACGTCCCAGAGATCCTTCACCTCGGGGAGCATGTCCTTGACGAAGGTGCGCCCGTTGCGGGTGGCGATGACGTAGTAGACGTGCACCACGGCACCGACGACCATGACGACGGCGGCGACGCGGTGGACCATGCGGCGGACCACCTCGCTGCCGAACATCAGCCAGTTGAGCCAGGAGTGGGGATACTTCAGGGCGAAGCCGCTGATGACCAGGATGATGAAGCTGCTGGCCAGGAGCCCGTGCTGGATGCGGGCGGCGAGGTCCATGCGCACGAAGGTGCGGTTGGGATCCTTGCGGTGGGCGATGAGCTTGCGGCGCAGGAGGAGCAGGTTGTGGAGCACCATGCCGCCGATGGTCAGGAAGATCAGCGGCAGGTAGATCTTGCGGACCCAGTGGTCGGCCTTGGCGCCGATGTCGGCATTGGGGTCCTTGCTCTGGTGGATGGTGCCCAGGGAGAACTTGTCGTTGGCTTCGGGGTGGCACTTCTGGCAGGTGGCGACCAGGTTGCCCTTGCTGATGGTGGAGCGGGAATCCGACGCGGGCAGCACCAGGTGGTAGCCGTGGCAGCTGGCGCAGTTCGCGGCCTTGGTGGAGCCTTCGCGGGCGGACATGCCGTGGTAGCTGTCGAAGAACGTGGTGACGCGGTCGTTGGGGAGGTCGAACTTCGCGTTCATGCGCTCGGAGGCGTGGCAGCGTCCGCACACCGTCTGGGCGACCTTGATGGGCGTGGCCTTGCTCAGGGACTCGATGGCGTGATCCGAGTGGCAGTCCGTGCAGATGGGCGCTTCGAGGACGCCGTTCTTCACGGCCTGGCCGTGCACGCTGGCGTCCACCTGCTCGGCGACGTCCGGATGGCACTGGCCGCAGGTGGCGACCATGGCTTCGCGCTTGACAGGGGACGAGGTGGCCTGGGGCTTGAGGATCCCGTGGTTGCCGTGGCAGTCGGCGCAGGTGGGCGCGCCGGTCTTGCCCGCGGCGCGGGCGCGGCCGTGGGTGCTGGCGGCGTAGGTCTTGGCGGGCTTCTCGTGGCAGGAGGCGCAGTCCACGGGCGCCAGCTTGGTGCGCGGGTGGGTGGCCTGGTCGAAGTCGGCATGGCAGCTCGTGCAGCCGTTACCGCCGTGAATGGAGGCCTCGAAGACCGCCTTGTCCACGAAGGGCGCCTGTTTGGCCTTGGAGCCGGCGACGGGTTTCTTCCCGTGGCAGGCGAAGCAGGCCGCATCGGGCCCGGTGGGCTGGGCGGCCAGCGTGAGGGCCGCCGCCAGGGCGAAAAATGCAGATCGTGCGATTCCCCAGTTCATCAAAGGACCTTTCCATCCGAAAATCTGAAATCCCAGTCTATTGGTTTTCCCATGTAAAGAAAGTCACTTCTGATCATCGGGAGGGGGAGGGATAATGAAATTGAGACCCGTAATCCCCCGCCGGAGCGTTCGCATGTTGTTCGACGAAGAGATGATCGGAACCCTTGATCTGGAAGCTTATTTCCGACGCATCCAGCACCGCGGGAGGGTGGACGTCAGCCTCGCTTGTCTTGAGGACTTATGCAGGCTCCATGTGGGCGTCATCCCCTTCGAGAACCTGGATCCCCTGGCCGGCAAGCCCGTCCGGTTGGACCTGCCTTCCCTGCAGGCCAAGCTGGTGAAAGGGGGCCGCGGGGGCTACTGCTTCGAGCACAACCTCCTGTTCGCCGCCGTCCTGACCCGCCTGGGCTTCCCGGTGGCCCTGCGGGAGGCCCGGGTGCGCCTGGGGCTCGCCCCGGGGGTGACGCTGCCCCGCACCCACGGGGTCCTGGAGGTGCAGGCGGGCGGCGAAGCCTGGCTCGCCGACGTGGGCTTCGGGGGGGAGGGCCTCACGGGCCCCGTGCCCCTCAACGGGAGGGAAATCGAGCGTGAAGGCGAGCTCTGGCGCCTGACGCCTGAGGGCGCCGGGCTCCTCCTCCAGGCGGATTCGGGCCAGGGCTGGCGCGACTTCTACGCCATCCAGGCCGGCGAGGTCCTGCCGGTGGACTGGGCCGTGGCCAACCACTACACCAGCACGCACCCCGAAAGCCGGTTCGTGCGGGGCCTGACCGTGCAGCTCTGCCGGCCCGGCCATCGCCGGATCCTGCGGAACCGCACCCTTCTCGAACTGCGGCCCGGGGGCGCCGCCCAGCGGGAGCTGGAGCCCCGCGAGGTGTTCCGCATGGTCCGGGAGGATTTCGGACTCGACGTGTCCGAAGCTCTCTTCGACCAGTTTCCTAAAGGCTGGAATGAGACAGCTTGATGTTGGCCTTCAGGCTTGCTCCCCCCATGGGGCGGATTCTGGTAACATTTCCATCCGCGCCTCACCCATGGGGCGCACCTTTTTTTATATGGCACCTGTGACCCCCGAGACCCCCGTATCCTTCCGCCACCGAGCGGAAGCCTTGATGTTCCAGGCCACCGACGCCCTGGTGCGGCGGCTGCCCTGGAACACCACCCTGGTCCTGGGGCACGGCCTGGGCGTCCTGGCCCACGCTCTGGACGGCCGGCACCGCCGGGTGGTGCGGGACAACCTGCGCAATGCGGGCCTGGGCCTCTCCGAGAAGGAGATCCGGGCCCTCTCCCTGGACTGCTTCAAGCATTTCGGTTCCCTGGCCCTGAGCGCCATCCACCTCCTCCATATGGATGCCGAGGAGCTGGAACGCCGGGTCCACATCGAGGGCATCGAGAACTACGACGCGGCCCGGGCCACCGGCAAGGGCTTCATCATCCTCACCGGCCACTACGGCAACTGGGAGGCCACCGCCCTGGCCCTGAGCGCCAAGGGCCGCACCCTCTCGGTCATCGGCCGGGAGCTGGACAACCCCCTGCTCGAACCGCGACTGCGGGCGATGCGGGGCCGGTTCGGCAACGAGGTCATCCCCAAGGACGGGGCCGTCCGGGGCGCCATCAAGGCCCTGCGGGAAGGCAAGGGGGTGGGCTTCCTCCTGGATCAGGACGCCCTCACCGCCGGTGTCTGGGTGAAGTTCCTGGGCCGCTGGGCCTCCACCTTCCCCTCGGCCGGCCTTCTGGCTGTCAAGTACGGAATCCCCGTGGTCCAGCTCCGCAGCTGGCCCAATCCCGACGGAACCATCACCGTCTCGGTGGAACCCCCCTTCCAGGTCCCCCTCACCGGCGACCAGGAGCGGGACATCTGGACCGCCACCCAGATCATGACCCAGAAGATCGAGGCCGACATCCGGCGCGAACCTCGATGGTGGTTCTGGATGCACCGCCGGTTCAAGACCCGACCGGGTGAGGGGAATCCGCTCCCCGCACCCCTGCCTCCTGATGAATGGCTTTTAGACAGCCGTTAAATCCCTCCCGGGGCCCCTGGCCCCCCGACCACGGAAACGATATGCCCAAGCACGTACTGGCCAAGCTCGAGGTGGAACTTAAGGCCCTGAAGCAGGCGCTCCTCGTAGACATCCCCAAGGAGATCGCCAGCGCGGCCTCCCAGGGCGATCTCTCGGAAAACGCCGAATACGAGCAGGCCCTCGCCAAGCGGGACATGTACCAGAACAAGGTGGTCATCCTCGAGAAGCGCATCGCCGAGGTGGCCAGCCTGGATCTGGACCGCCTGCCCAAGGATCGGGTGGCCTACGGCACCCGCGTGACGCTTCTTGACCTTGACTCGGAGAAGGAAGTCACCTACAAACTGGTGCTGCCCGAGGAGTTGGGGGACCACCCCGACCACTTGAGCATCAGCAGCCCCATCGGGATGGCCCTGGTGGGCCTGGAAGAGGGGGCCGAGGTGAAGATCAAGATTCCCGCCGGGATCAAGCGCTTCGAAGTCCTCGGCCTGGTCACCGTCCACCGGCAGTGACCGGCGGTTTCGGGATGATGGGTGCCGTAGGGCCGGTTCGGCCCCACAATGGGTGGACCGGAGCAGGGCGGAGGAGACGAGATGACCAAGACCAAGCGTGACCAGCAATGCTCCTTCTGCGGCAAAGCCCCCCATGAGGTCGAGCAGCTCCTTGCCGGCCCCAACGCTTATATCTGCAATGAATGCGTCGAGGCTGGCCAGCTCCAGCTGCGCATGAGCCGCCAGGGCAAGCCCGCCGGCAAGCACGAGCCCCGGCTCTCCCGCCCCAAGGAGATCAAGGCCTTCCTGGACGACTACGTCATCGGGCAGGACGGCGCCAAGAAGCGCCTTGCCGTGGCCGTCTACAACCACTACAAGCGCATCTACCAGAAGAAGGGCAAGCCGGCGCGGCCGGGCCAGGTCAAGGCGGGCGGCGACGAGGTCGAGCTGGCCAAGTCGAACGTGTTGCTGCTGGGCCCCACCGGCTCGGGCAAGACTCTGCTGGCGCAGTCGCTGGCGCGCTTCCTCAACGTCCCCTTCACCATCGCCGACGCTACCAGCCTGACCGAGGCCGGCTACGTGGGCGAGGACGTCGAGAACATCATCCAGAACCTGCTCCACAACGCCGACTACGACGTCGAGAAGGCGGCGCGGGGCATCGTCTACATCGACGAGATCGA
>DBME01000180.1:5458-5610 GCA_002298155.1 Holophagaceae bacterium UBA706
ACCCGCGCCAACGTCACCCCGCGCGGCGGCAAGAAGTACAACCAGCAGGAGTACATCCAGGTCGACACCTCCAACGTCCTCTTCATCGTCGGCGGCGCGTTCACCGGCCTCGAGCAGGTGATCCGCCGGCGCGTCGGCGTGAAGGGGCTCGG
>DBME01000180.1:5638-5889 GCA_002298155.1 Holophagaceae bacterium UBA706
GACCTGGTCAAGTACGGCATGATCCCGGAGTTCGTCGGCCGCCTGCCGATGATCGCCACCCTGTCGGACCTGGCCGAGGACGACCTCGTCACCATCCTCACCCAGCCGAAGAACGCGCTCACCAAGCAGTACGTGAAGCTCTTCGACCTGGAGAAGGTGAAGCTCTCCTTCACCAAGGAGGCGCTCCGCGCCACCGCCCGCGAGGCGATGCGCCGGAAGTCGGGCGCTCGCGGCCTCCGCGCCATCCTCGA
>DBME01000310.1 GCA_002298155.1 Holophagaceae bacterium UBA706
TCTGTGTTTGATCAGTTCGCCGACTTCTCCGATCCGACTCTGTTCGCCCGGGCCCTGGACGTTCATGCGACCCCACCCATCGCCGCCCAGAAGCATCCCCACGGAAGTCCCGGCCCCCACCCGCCGCAATCCCGTAGCCCGCATCTGAATTGAAAAAGAATGAATATCTATCTTCTGCAATTTCATATCTTTTGAATCAGGATTAATTCTTATATTCAAATATTTGATAATGAGTCTCATTTGTATCTCAATGCCTGAATTTGACCGGAATAGTATGGGATCGCAGTCGAGCTATCACATTCTATTTCTGTATTTAAATAAATCGTTACCAAAAACATCACAAATACGATAAAAGGGTCTTGTGATCTAACACCGAAATCACCCAGGATATTCCAACGCAATCACCGAGGTTACCGATGGAGTGCTGGTCCCTGACCGGATACGCCGCCGACCACGCTGCGGGCTCGTCCCGCGCGCGGAAGGAACACTGATGGAGCTCACGTGGGTCTCCATCGCAGCCAGCCTCTTCATGGGGCTGGGAGCGGCGTTCCTCTTCATCTTCGCCGTCAAGCGCGGATGGTTCAGGGACATCGAGGACGCGAAATACCAGGTCTTCTGGTCGGACCGGGAAGGTTCCATGGATTCAACGAGGGAGGCTGTTGATGGCAGTCAATCTGAAAAGAAGTAGCGGAGGAGGCACGGCCGAGGTGAACGTGAGCCGGCGCAGGATGCTGGGCTGGATCACGGGAACCGGGCTGGTGGGGTCGGGCGTCCTCAGCGCCCTCTCCAACTTCGTCTTCATCAAGCCGCGGGCCACCTATGGGCAGCCCCAGCGCTTCTCCATCGGCAAGCCGGACGACTTCCCGGCGGGCACGAGGATCACCCTCGAAGCGCGGCGAATCTGCGTCGTGCGCGAAGGGTCCCGGCTCGCCGCGATCAGCACCACCTGCACCCACCTGGGCTGCATCGTGGGGCTGTCGGACACCGGCTTCGCCTGTCCCTGCCACGGGTCGCGGTTCGACACGGACGGCACGGTGACCGGCGGACCCGCGCCCCGCGCCCTGCCGTGGTTCAAGATCACGCTGGCACCCAACGGCGAGATCGAAGTGGACAAGGACATCGAGGTTGCACCCGGGAGCTACCTGACCCTATGAGCAAAGCCGCCGACAAGACCTCCATCCTCGCCGCCGTGAAGGAGCTTCCGGGCAACGTCTGGAAATCCATCTTCCGGAACCCGCTGCCCACCAATGACCTGGAGCGCTCCTCCACGAGCTTCACGAATTTCTTCCTGCACATCCACCCGGTGAAGGTGCACAAGAATTCGCTGCGGCCCGCCTACACCCTGGGCCTCGGGCTGATCTCCTTCTTCCTCTTCGTGATCCTGATCGTCACCGGGATCCTGCTGATGTTCTACTACGTGCCCTCCACCTCCCAGGCCTATGACCGCATGCTCGACCTGCGGGGCACCGTGGCCTTCGGCACCATCCTGCGGAACATGCACCGCTGGTCCGCCCACGGCATGGTCGCCATGGTGTTCCTGCACCTCTGCCGCGTGTTCCTTACGGGCTCCTACAAGAAGCCCAGGGAGTTCAACTGGGTGGTGGGCGTCATCCTCTTCCTGCTGACGCTCGGCATGAGCTTCACGGGTTACCTCCTGCCCTGGGACCAGCTGGCCTTCTGGGCCATCACCGTGGGCACGGCCATCGCCGGCTACGCTCCGATTATCGGCAAGGACATCCAGTTCCTGCTCATGGGCGGCACCTCCGTGGGCCAGGAAGCGCTCCTGCGCTTCTATGTGCTGCACGTGGCCGTCCTGCCCGCCATCCTCACCCTGATGATCGCCATCCACTTCTGGCGCATCCGCAAGGACGGCGGCCTCTCCCGTCCCGCCGACGCGGATCCCACGCCTCCCATGGAGATGATGGGCGCCTCGGCGGACCCCAAGCCCGTCCAGCTGGAACCCCGCAAGACCTACGGCCTCCAGGGCCTGGTGCGCGGTCCCCTCACCAAGGTGAACAACATCCCCGACAACACGGTGTTCAGCTGGCCGAACCTCTTCCTGGCCGAACTGTTCGTGTTCATCATGACCCTCTCGGCGATCCTCGTGCTGGCGCTCCTCTTCAACGCCCCGCTGGAAGAGCCGGTGAACGTGATGCATCCGCCCAATCCGGCCAAGGCCCCGTGGTACTTCCTGGGCCTGCAGGAGATGGTCTCCTACTCGGCCTTCTGGGGCGGCATCGGCGTCCCCGGGGTTTTCGTCGGGCTGCTCTTCATCACCCCCTACCTGGACCGGTCGCCCAAGGGTGTGGGCAAGTGGTTCAGCCGGGACCGGCTCCTGGCCAACACCATCTTCATCAGCTTCGTGCTGGCGAACGTCGTGTTCGTGATCATCGGCACCTTCTTCCGCGGTCCCAACTGGGCCTTCGTGACTCCCTGGTGAGGTCTAGGACATGAGATTCGCACTCGCCATCGGCACCTTCCTGATCCTCTTCATCCACGGGGTCGTCCTCTACAACCAGTTCTCCCACAAGTGGGAGCGCCACCAGATCGCCTACTTCGACCAGGCCAGGGCCCAGGCCAAGTCCGACGCCGAACGCGCCGCCCTGGAGGACCGCAAGCCGCGCATCGAACAGACCGTGGTGGCCGACTTCGGGGAGACCCGCGTCGCCCGCTGCGTCACCTGCCACATCGCGTCCGACGATCCCCGCTTCTCGGGCTACCAGCAGCCCCTCAAGACCCACCCCTACTCCGTGGCCATGGGTGACGTGCAGAAGGATGGCCGCTGGGAACGCCGCCACAAGTTCTCCGAGTTCGGCTGCACCGTCTGCCACGACGGCCAGGGCCGGGGCCTCAGCCCCGAATTCGCCCACGGCAACGACGAGTTCTGGCCCGATCCCCTCCTGGGGTACGCCACCCAGCCCACCTGGCGCAAGGACCTCGTGCCCATGCTCCGGGGCAAGGAATACCTGGAAGCCAACTGCGCCCAGTGCCATCCCGGCAGCGAATTCAAGGGCACGCCCACGGTCAACCGCGGCATGCAGCTCTTCTACGCCAGCAACTGCTACGGCTGCCACCGCATCGAGGGCATGTCGGACGGCACCATCGGACCCGACCTTTCCGAGGTGGGGCGCAAATTCAAGATCGATTACATTTACGCCCGCATCAAGGATCCCAAGTCCGTGCTGGCCACCTCCATCATGCCGCGCTTCAACATGCTGAATGACGAGGACATCAAGGCCCTGGTCATCTTCCTCAAGAGCCGCAAGGGACGCAACTTCTCCGAGACGGAGATGGAGCGCTACCACCTGCGCGCCACGGGCGGCGCCGAGCTGGTCCAGGCCCACATCAAGCCGGTGGCCATCAACCCCGCCCAGATGGTCAAGCAGGGCGAGCAGCTCATCAACGACCGCGCCTGCACCGCCTGCCACAAGCTGGGCGCCAAGGACGGCGCCATCGCGCCCGACCTGAGCTTCGAGGGCCTGATCCGCGAACCCCAGTGGCTGGACGCGCACTTCCGCAACCCGCGCTCCACCATGCCCGACTCGATCATGCCGTCCTTCCGCTTCACCGAGGACGAGTTCAAGGCCATGACCGCCTACCTTTCGGGCCTGCGCACGGCGCCTCCGGCGCCCACGCCCGAGGCCACCTACAAGGCCCTGTGCCTGCGGTGCCACGGGGAGAAGGGCGACGGCCGGGGTCCCATCGCCGAGCACCTGGATCCCTCGCCCCGCGACTTCACCAAGGCCGCGTTCATGAACTCCAAGACCATGACGCGCCTCGTGGGCTCCGTGCGCAAGGGCGTCGCCGGCACCTCCATGCCGGCCTGGGGCAAGCTTCTCGACGAGCAGCAGGCCACGAACCTCCTGGGCTACATCCAGACGGCCTTCGTGAAGGAGGCCCGCACGGACCTCAAGCCCCACACCGTCCCCGAAACCAACCCCGTCCCGTCCAGTCCCGAGTCCATCAAGCGGGGCCAGGCGACCTTCGTGGAGAACTGCGCGGGCTGCCACGGCAAGCGCGGCGACGGCAAGGGACCGAACTCCCTCGACATCCTCCCCAAGCCCCGGAACCTGCGCAACGCGTTCTTCCTGGAAACCGTCGAGGACAAGCGGCTGTTCGATTCCATCCTCTACGGCGTCCAGGGCACGGCCATGCCGTCCTGGACCGACTACGGCTTCGACAACAACACCGTCGGTGATCTCGTGAACTTCATCAGGAACCTCAATCCCAAACCCAAGGGGGGCCAGAATGCAGGAACAATTTAGCCGAGCCGAAGCCGGCTCCGCCGGTACCGGAGCGATCGTCCACGAGGACCTCACGGTCAAGTGGTTCATGCTCAGCTCCATCAGCTACTTCTTCATCGTGGGCATCATCGCCCTGGTCATCGCGGCCAAGTTCGTGTGGCCCGACCTCATGGGCACCACGTCGTGGCTGACCTACGGCCGCATGCGGCCCCTCCACGTGAACGGCATGCTCTTCGGCTGGCTCCTGGCCGCCGACATGGGCCTCACCTTCTACATCGTGCCCCGCCTCTGCGGCGTCAAGCTCTGGAGCGAGAAGCTGGGCGTCGCCACGGGCATCCTCTGGAACATCATCATCCTGGGCGCCGTGGTGAGCCTGCTGGCCGGGCGCAACAAGGGCTGGGAATACGCCGAGCTGGAAACCCCCCTCAGCGTGCTGGTGGTGGTGGCCTGGCTCATGTTCACGGCCAACATCCTCATGACCGTCGCCAAGCGCAAGTACCAGGCGATGTACGTCTCCATCTGGTACTTCATGGGCTGCCTGCTCTGGACCGCCTTCGTCTACCTCACCGGCAACTTCGCCACCATGTTCACCACGGGCGTCAACCAGGCCAACCTGAACTGGATGTACGTGCACAACGCGGTGGGCCTGATCTTCACGCCCGTGGGTCTGGGCATCGCCTACTACTTCATCCCCCGGGCCTCCAACACCCCCCTGTTCAGCCACAAGCTGTCCATGGTCGGCTTCTGGTCCCTGGCCTTCGTCTACGTCTGGACCGGCGCCCACCACATGCTCCACGGGCCCATCTCCCAGTGGCTGCAGACCATCGCCATCGCCTTCAGCGTCATGCTCCTGATCCCCGTGTGGGCGGTGGTGTACAACCTCCTGATCACCATGAAGGGCCAGTGGCACCAGCTGCGTGACCGCGTCGAACTCAAGTTCCTCATGTCCGGCGTCATCTTCTACCTCCTCACCTGCTTCCAGGGCCCCATGCACAGCCTGCGCACGGTGAACGCCATCGTCTCCAAGACCGACTGGATCCCCGGCCACGCCCACATGGCCGTGCTGGGCGCCTTCAGCTTCTTCGCGGTGGCCGGCACCTACTACGCCGCCCCCCGGATCTTCGGGAAGAACCTCTTCTCCACCGCCCTGGCCAACTGGAGCTACTGGATGATCATGATCGGCGGCCTGGGCTTCTTCGTGACCCTCTGGCTCGGCGGCTTCTGGCAGGGCTGGCAGTGGAACGACGTCTCCATCCCCTTCATCAAGACCGTCATCGCCCTCAAGCCCATCTGGACCGTCCGGTTCGTGTCGGGCGTGATGATCTTCGCCGGCATCGTGATGTTCGCCTACAACATCATGGCAACCGCCCTCGGACCCCAGTCCGAGTCGGCCGCGTAGCGGCAGGAAAGGAGCAAACATGCTAAAGAAAGCCGATACCTCCGCCATCTGGGCCATCGTCGCCTCCCTCGTCCTCTTCTTCATCGGCGGTCTCATGACCACCGTCGTTCCGCCCATGGTGGACAAGAGCTGGGGCCAGCCCTTCGCGAACGCCGACAAATCCAAGGGCCCCACCGGCCACCTGCGCCGGCTCAACGGTCTCGAACTGGCCGGCCGCGCCGTCTATGTGCGGGAAGGCTGCTGGTACTGCCACACCCAGCAGATCCGCACCCTCCTCGCCGACACCAAGCGCTACGGCTGGAAGGGCGTCGACGCCCCCATCTCCACCCCGGACGAGTTCGTCTACGACTCCCCGCACATGTTCGGCACCAAGCGCACCGGTCCCGACCTCGCGCGCATCGGCGGCCGCTACGACACCCAGTGGCACCGCACCCACTTCCGGAACCCCCGGGATCTGGTCAAGGGCTCGATCATGCCCGCCTTCCCCTGGCTGTTCACGAACAAGGTCGACCTCACCGGCTACTTCGCGGAAGCCGACGTCATCGCCCAGAAGGCCGCCGCCACCAAGGATCCCGCGCTGGTTGAGCAGGCCGCCCTGGCCGCCGATCTCAAGGCCAAGCTGGGCCCCCAGGCCGCGAACCTGACGGAATTCGATGCCATGGTCGCCTACCTCCAGACCCTTGGCCGCGCCAAGGACTGGCGCGAAGCCAACGACTACGAGAAGTAGCCATGGATTACACCTGGCCCAGCGTCTACTTCGCCTACCTTTTCTTCTTCCTCATGTTCGCGCTAGCCGTCTTCTTCTTCGTCAGGACGGTCAAGGACGGCTACTGGGGCAAGGACGGCGAGGACATCAAATATCCCATGCTGGAAGACGACGTCGAAAGGAGAACCCATGAGTGAGCAGAAGGGGCACGACGAGTTGAAGGACTATGCGGGCGGCTGGATCATGGAGAAGAAGGGGACCGACTTCCCCCTCTTCCTCAAGCTGGCCTTCCCGGTCATCGGACTTGCCTGCACCGCCTACATCGTCATGCAGATGTGGGGCGACAAGGACCACGCGACCCGCGGCAAGTTCGTGCGCCAGTTCCTGGACGCCACCCACACCAGTCCGGCGCTGCAGTACACGGTCGCCGCCCTGGCGTTGATCTACGTGATCATCATGGTGGTCTTCACCGTCCGTACCTTCAAGGAGGACTAGGCTCGTGGATACGGGGAATTGGCAGCTCAGGGTTCCGGATGACTCCCAGTACTGGCTGGAGATGGTCAAGTGCCAATACGCGTGCCCGGTCAACACGGACGCATGCGCCTATGTGACCGCCATCGCCGAAGGCCGGTACGACGACGCCTATCGGGCCGCGCGGGCCACCAATCCCTTCGCCTCCATCTGCGGCCGCGTCTGCGGGGCCCCCTGCGAAGCCAACTGCCGCAGGGGGTCCCTGGACGAGCCCGTGGCGATCCGCGCCCTCAAGCGCTTCGTCACGGACAAGTTCGGGCCGGAGACCGGGGACTACACGCGCTACAAGGAAGGCTGCGACCAGCGCATGCTGCCCCCCAACCGGGGAGACTACGAGCGGGTCGCCGTCATCGGCGCTGGCGTCTCGGGCCTCACGGTGGCCCTCGACCTGGTGCAGGTGGGCTACAAGGTCACGGTCTTCGAGGCTGACGCCCAACCGGGCGGCATGCTCATGACGGGCGTGCCCGTCTTCCGGCTCCCCCGGGAGCTGGTGAACCATGAAATCCAGGCCATCCTCTCCCTGGGGGTGGAGCTGAAGTGCAACATGAAGCTGGGCCGGGACTTCACCATCCAGCAGCTGCGCGACCAGGGCTACAAGGCCATCTTCCTGGGCGTGGGCCTGCCCAGCGGCCGCAAGCTCTCCCTGCCCGGCGGCGACGCCCAGGGCGTGTACGACGGCATCGAGTTCCTGCGGGCCTTCAACGAAGGCAAGCCCCTGGAGATGGGCCGGCGGGTCATGGTGGTGGGCGGCGGCAACGTGGCCTACGACGTAGCCCGGTCCGCCCTGCGGCCCGCGGAGGCCATGGGGCAGGAGGAGATGCTGGGCCAGCTGGGCCATGACGAGAAGGTGGCCTACGACGTCGCCCGGTCTGCCATCCGGCTCTCCGGCGACAAGGAAATCCACCTGATGTGCCTGGAGTCCCTGGAAGAGATGCCGGCCGACAAGGTCGAAATCCACGAAGGCGAGGAGGAGGGCATCCACCTCCACAACCGCCGGGGCCCCAAGGAGATCGTGGTCGAGAACGGCAAGGTCAAGGCCATGCGCACCGTCAAGTGCCTGTCCGTCTTCAACGACCAGAAGCGCTTCGAACCCAAATTCGACGAGGCGTCCATCGAGGACATCCCCGTGGACACCATCGTGTTCGCCATCGGCCAGTCCTCCGACCTCTCCTTCCTCAAGCCCGAGGACGGGGTCGAGGTGGAGCGCGGCCTCATCAAGGTGAACAAGGAGACCTACCAGACCACGTCCCCGGACATCTTCGCCTGCGGCGACATCGCCCACGGCGCCCGGCTCTTCATCGACGCCATTGCGTCCGCCCATACGGCTGCACGCTCCATGCACGACTTCCTGCGGGGCACCCGCACGGACGTGGTGGTGCGCAAGCGGTGGGTCCCCGCCGTCTACACCATGGCCGAGGGCTGGCACCGGGAGGAGCGGTGCAACGCGCCCGTGCTGGACAGCGTGGTCCGTTCGGCCTCCGTGGAAAACGTGGAATTGAGCTACCCGGAGGAGATGGCTCGCCGTCAGGGCGCCCGCTGCCTGCGGTGCAACATCAATACCGTGTTCGACACCAGCACCTGCATCGCCTGCAACGGCTGTGTGGACGTCTGCCCGGAAGATCTCATCAAGCTGGTGGGCCTCAGCCGCCTCAAGGACGAGGACGCCTGGCTCAAGCTGGAGCAGGCCGGCGCCGATATCCCCTTTGAGGACTATGCCGCCATGCCGGCGGACGAGAAGGATGAACTGGGCGGGATCATGCTCAAGGATGAGAGCACGTGCATCCGATGCGCCATGTGCGCCTCCCGCTGCCCGACGCACGCCATCCTCATGAAGCGCTTCGATCACTACAAGGAATGCGTCTCCATCCCGGCGCCCAACCCGAGGATCCTCTACCGTCCATGACAACGCCAGCCCCGCCTGCGAAACATTGGCTCATCGCCGAGAAGAGGCAACCTCTGCCTCCGCCCGGGAAGGGACACAAGCCCCTCCGGAAAGGCGTCCACCTGGCCGGGTTCCTGGTGTTCCTGCTGCTGCCCTTCACCAACCTGATGCGCATCGACATCCCGCACCAGCGATGCTTCTTCGCCGGGTTCGAGATCCTCATCAGCGAGTTCAGCATCCTGTTCTTCGCGATGATGTTCCTCATGTTCGTGGTGGCCGCCATGGCCATCGTCTACGGACGGATCTACTGCAGCTACATGTGCCCCCAGATGATCTTCAGCGAGTGGAGCACCTCGGTGGAGGCCTGGGCGGCCCGCCTCGCCCAGAAGGCAGTCTCCGGCGCCGGCGCCCGCAAGGTCCTGGGCAAGGGGCTGTTCCTGGCGGTGCTTGCGGTGGCATCAGTGATCCTGGCGTTCATCTTCACCTCCTACTTCATCGAGCCGCGGGACCTGCTGGGCCGCCTCCTCCATGCCGACCTAGTCACCGTGGGCGGGATCACCGGCGCCACGGTCACCATCCTCACGTTCCTGGACCTCACCCTGGTCAAGCAGAAGTTCTGCACCACCATCTGCCCCTACGGCTACATCCAGGGCTTCCTCCAGGACAAGCAGTCCCTCCTGGTGATGTACCAGGACGAGACGAACGCCTGCATCGACTGCAAGAAGTGCGTCCGGGTCTGCGAGATGGGCATCGACATCCGCAACGGGCCGTTCCAGATCGAATGCGTCCACTGCGGCGACTGCATCGACGCCTGCGACGAGGTGCTGGGCAAGCTGGGCCACCCGGGACTCATCCACTACTCCTGGGGCGGCGCCAAGG
Organism: Holophagaceae bacterium UBA706; assembly: GCA_002298155.1. Taxonomy (GTDB): domain Bacteria; phylum Acidobacteriota; class Holophagae; order Holophagales; family Holophagaceae; genus Mesoterricola. Next base: position 9,642 of record DBME01000310.1, read on the forward strand.
CCGCCGCCGCGCCTGAGCCCTGGTACCGCCGGTGGGGCTTCCGCGACGCCAAGCGCCTGGTGATCCTCCTGGTCATGATCTGCTACCTCTCGGCCCTCGTCCTGACCCTGGCCCTGCGCAAGCCGGTCCTCATGACCCTCACCCCGGACCGCACCGTGCTCTTCCAGGTGATGCCCGATGGCCGGGTCGCGAACAAGGTGCTCATGAGCCTGGCCAACCGTTCCCCCCGAGCCGTGGACATCAAGGTCTGGGTCGAAGGCCTGCCCGGAGCCACCCTCAGCCTTGAGAAGAATCCCCTGACCCTGGGCCCGGGCGAGAGCGTGGAGCGGACCTTCGACATCCTCGCCGCGCCCTGGGACGGGGCCCAGGAGATGAACCCCATCCGCGTGGTGATCCAGTCCTCGGACCGGAACGCCTCGGATGTCGCCGAATTCAACTTCTTCATGCCCCCCAAGAGGAAATGACCATGGACGACAAGAAGAAGGCCGGCAGGCCCTACATCCTCTTTTTCGCCGGCATCTGCGCGCTGTTCATCGGCCTGCTGATCTACGTCTACAACGGAACCCGGAAAGCCCACCCGGTGGCCCTGGACGAGCACGGCCAGGTCGTGGCCCACCACTGACCATGCACCTCGACCAGCCCTGCGACCTCTGCGGAACGCCCGCCCTGACCGGGGCCTGCAGCCGCGCCTTCCTGGGGGAGGAGCGCACCTTCTGCTGCCGGGGGTGCCTGAACGTCTACGCCATCCTGGTGGAGAGCGGGGCCGTGGCCGCGGGCGAAGACCTGCGCACCTCGGAGGTCTACCTCCAGAGCCTCAAGCTGGGTCTCATCGGGTCCCAGGAGGAAGGCCGTCCGGCCATCCCCCCCGACGCGGAGATCCGGGAGGACCTGTACCAGCTCTCGGGCATGTGGTGCACCTCCTGCGGGTGGCTCGTGGAGCACGCCCTGGGGCGGGAATACGGCGTGGTGAGCGCGGACGTGCTCTTCACCTCCGACCTCCTGCGCGTGAAGTACTGCCCCCAGTTCCTGCCGCCCGGCGTGATTCCGGAGCGGGTGGAGAGCCTGGGCTACCAGGCCCGGCCCTACGGCACGCAGCAGGAAGGTGAACGCAAGGAATGGCAGGACATGATCCTCCGCCTGGGCATCGCCTTCGGCATGTGGATGAACGTGATGCTCTTCAGCCTGGTGGTCTACGCCAGCTTCTACGAGCGCATCGCCGAGGGCGCGCGCCTGGCGGTGCCCCTCATCCTCATGGCGCTGGCCCTGCCGGCGGTGACCTATTCCGCCTGGCCCATCCACCGGCTGGCCTGGTACGGCCTGCGCCAGGGGCGCCTGCGCCTGGAGGCCCTCATCTCCACCGGCGTCCTGGCCGCCTACGTCTACAGCGTGGCCAACGCCTTCCTGGGCGGGAAGCACTTCTACTTCGACACCGCCTGCGCCATCGTCACCCTCATGCTCACGGGCAAGGCCCTGGAGCGCGGCGCCAAGGAGCGCAGCGCCCGGAGCATCGCCATGCTCCACCGGCTCCTGCCGCGCAAGGCCAGGATCCGGGTGGAGGGCGAGGAGCGGTTCGTGGGCATCGAGGCCCTGGAGCCGGGGCTCGTCTTCCTGGTGAAGGCCGGGGAACGGATCCCCGCCGACGGCATCGTGGCCGCCGGGGAATCCACCGTGGACGAATCCGTCCTCACCGGGGAGTCCGAGCCCCGGCCCCGGAAGCCCGGCGACCCCGTGGCCTGCGGGAGCCTGAACATCTCGGGTGTGCTGGAAGTGCGGGTGACCCGCGCCAACGCCGATTCCTCCCTGGCCCAGATCGTGAAATCCGTGGAGCAGGCCCTGGCCAACCGAAGCGACCTGGAACGCACCGTGGACCGGGTCTCCCGCCTCTTCATCCCCGTCGTCCTGGTCATCTCCCTGGCCACCCTCGCGGGCTGTCTGGCCGTGGGCAAGCCGCCCACCGAGGCCATGCTCCGGGCCATCGCCGTGCTCGTCATCGCCTGTCCCTGCGCCCTGGGCATCGCCACGCCGCTGGCCACCACCGCCGCGGTGGGGGCGGCCTCCCGGCGGGGCATCCTCATCCGGGACGTGGGCATCCTGGAGGCCTTCCGCAAGGTCGACGTGGTGGTCCTGGACAAGACCGGCACCATGACCGAAGGGGCCTTCAAGGTCCGGGCGGCCTCCCTGGAGGGCCTGGACCTCCTGGCCTCCCTGGAGTCCTATTCGGAGCACCCCCTTGGCCACGCGGTGGTGGCCTACGCCCGGGAGCAGGGCCTCCAGCCCCGGGACGCCACGGACCTGGAGATCCGCCAGGGCATGGGCCTGGCAGGCAACGTGGACGGCCTCCGGGTGGCCGCCGGGAACCGGCGGATGATGGAACTGGAGGGCGCCGAACCCGCCCCCGAGGTGACCGCCCTGGCCTCCCAGTGGCAGGCGGAGGGCTTCACGGTGATCTTCCTGGCGGTGGACGGCGTCCCCCGCGGGGCCCTGGCACTGGGCGACGCCCCCCGCAGGGACGCGGCGGACCTGATCAGGGCCCTCAAGGCCCGGGGCATGAAAACCATCCTCCTGTCGGGCGACGCCCGGAGCACCACGCTCCACATGGGCAGGCTCCTGGGCGTGGACGAGTGCCTGGGGGAAGTCCCGCCCTCCGACAAGGCCGACGCCGTCAAGCGCCTCCAGGCCAAGGGCTCGGTGGTGGCCATGGTGGGCGACGGCGTGAACGACGCCCAGGCCCTGGCGGCCGCCGACCTGGGCATCGCCCTGGGCTCCGGGGCGGACCTGGCCCAGCATGCGGCCCCCATCGTGCTGCTGGGATCCGGCCTCCTGCGCATCGACGACACCTTCACCGAGTCCGCCAGGACCCTGCGGGTGATCAGGCAGAACCTCTTCTGGGCCTTCGTCTACAACGTGGCGGGCATCTCCCTGGCCATCACGGGCGTGCTGAACCCGATCCTGGCGGCGGGGGCCATGGTGCTGTCGAGCCTGTCGGTGATCGGGAACTCCCTGCGTCTGGGCAGGGCCGGCCGGACCTGAAACCTTAGGGCCTATTTGCCGGTCCCGTCGTGGTGTGGCAGGCGAGGCAGGTTGCGAGGGACTTGTGGGGGCTGCGCCAGTAGACGTAGTCCTCGCCGCCGGTCTCGGCGCGGGAGGCCTCCGGGACCCGGGGCCAGTAGAAGGCGAAGGCCTGGGAGCCGTCGGCCTTCACTTCGCGCATGTAGAGGGGGCCGGGGGTGCCCTTGGCGTCCAGGGCGGTGCTCAGGACGGCATAGGAACCCACGGGCAGGGGCTTGCCGGCGGTGAAGTCGTCGATGCCCGAGGCGGTGACCCAGGTGCGGGCCAGGCGGTCCCCGTGGGCGTGGCTCTTGAAGGGCGCGGTCTGGGCGGGCTCCAGGCTGGCGTAGTCCAGGGCGCGGATGGGCAGTTCGGCCTCCGCGTCGTTCTTCTTGGCATTGATGGCCGCGGCCGCGGCCTTGTTGGTCTCGGCGTCGCCGAAGACCATGATGCCGCCCAGCTTGCTGCCGAAACCCCAGACGCCCGCCCACAGCAGGACGGCCGCGAAGCTCGCGGTGGTCCAGGTCCATTTCTCGGGCTCGTGGTACGACTTCCGGAGGATGAGCAGGGAGATGATGCCGATGACGAAACCCACGGCGGCGGAGATCTCATGACTGCGGAGCGTCCGCTGCAGGGCCTGTCCCTCGGAAGCCACCTGGGGCAGGATCGCCCCGGGGGGCACCAGGTTCAGCATGCGGGCCCAGTAGAGGCCGCTGGCCATGGTGAGCACGCTGGCCGCCAGGGCCAGGAGCGCCACCCGGAAAGCCATGCGGCGCCAGGTCTGGGGATAGCGTGAGCGGTAGGTGGCCACGAGCATGATGGGCAGGCAGACCACCAAGCCGAGCGGCACGTGCACGAAGGCCGGGTGCTCCCGGGAGAACAGCTGGAATAGGAACGTACCCATCGTCTAGAAGGTCCTCGTGATGTTGAAGCCCAGAGACCACCTGCCCGTGCTCCGGGCCCCGCCTCCGAAGTCGCCGGAGAGGACCTGGTTGGCGGTGGTGCCCACGGTGTTGGTCCCCAGCAGGGTGAAGCGGTGCTTGAAGGTCTTGTAGGTGAAGCCGGCGGCGTAGCCCGCCTTGAAGGTCTTGGCGATCTTCGAGGGGCGGGGATAGTACTCGGTCATCACGCCCAGCTTGTCGGTGATGTCGATGCGCAGGCCCGCCCCGGCGGTGAAGACCCCCTTCTCCTGGGTGGTGGTGCGGCTGAGGTAGGTGGGCACCAGGGTGAAGGTGCCGAAGTCCCCCAGGAAGAACTCCATGGGCGCCTGGAAGGCCGCCCCGGAAATGCCCACGGTCCCCAGGGGCGTCTCGGCCCGCTCCACGGTCTCGTCGAACCGTTCGGCGCGCAGGGTCACGCGCACGTACTGCCCGTTGAAGACCCGCTGCTGGAGCGTGAAGGTCAGGGTCTTGTTGTCGGCGGTGCGGTAGATCATGACGTTGAGGCCCTTGATGGGCTTGATGCCGAAGTCGAACCCGAAGGCGGGGTAGGCGTAGCCGTCCAGGCCGTACATGTCCTTGCCGTGGCCCGCCGCCGGCGTATCGAAACGGTGGGTGAAGGCCATGCCGATGTCCCAGAACTGCATCATGTCGCCCGTGGGCAGGTTGAGGGCGAGGGGGACCTCCGAGGACTCGCCATGGAGGACCCCCGCGGCCAGGGAGGCGCAGAGAAGGGCGGAGGGGATTCGCTGGGACATGGAGGCTCCCATTCAGTGCCGTGCGCCGAAGGGCCGGATGATGTCGGCGATCATCTTCTTGACCTGGTCCTCCGTCATCTTCCCCTTGAAGGCGGGCATCTTGTCCTTGCCTTCCAGGGTGACCTTGACCCAGTCGGAATCTTTCTTCCGGCCCGCCTTGCGGCTGTCGGTGAAATCGAAGCCCGCGTCGGGCAGCTGGTTGCCCGCGTTGTCCCGGCCGTTGCCGTTGACCCCGTGGCAGCGTGCGCACACGTCGATCCAGTACTTCTGGTAGTCGCCCCCGAAGGGCGGAGCCTCCTTCTTGGGCGCCTGGGCCGCCAGGAGCGGCGTTGCGGCGAGGATGGCGATGACGGCGAGGCGATGCAATGACAAGGGGTCCTCCTTGGGTGGGGGCACGTCACCAGCGTTCGGCGTTGTGCTGCTGGTTGTGGCAGGTGAGGGTGCAGGTCTTGTTCGTGGCGTTGTAGACGGCGCGCGATCCGTTCACCTGGATGGTGTCACTGGCCGGGCCTTCCATGGCGGCGGTCTCGAGGTGGGTGAAGTGGGCATTGGCGCCGGGGGTGCCGTTGGCCATGGCGTGGCAGTCGGTGCACTTGGCGTTCACTTCCGACCCCAGGTGCTTGCTGTGCTCGCCGGAGTAGTAGCTGTTGTTCTCCGGGGTTCCCAGGCTCGAGCCGCTGGCGTGGCAGGCGCGGCAGCCGGTGTCCCCGCTGGCGCCGGTGGCGTCCAGGGTCCCCGTGCGCCAGTTCGGTGTCACCAGGGCGCCATGGCAGCTGACGTTGGAGCAGGTGAGGGCGGTGGTGTTGAAAGCGCCGGTGCCGGCCTTGGCATTGAAGGAGGCATTGAAGGCTACGGGAGCGGGGGGTACTCGCAGCGCATCATGCCCCGTGCGGGCGTTGCCGCGGTCATAGTGGTTCTGCGTGCCCGAGTCCGTGCCGCTGTGGCAGGCGCCGCACTGGCTGGTGGCGGCCACGAAGGGCGCGTGCACCGAGTGGGTGCCTGCGATGTCCGGGAAGTTGGCGCCCACCGGGGGCTTGCTGTGGCAGGAGGCGCAGGAGCCCACCGTGAGAGGGGAGGCCGCCTGGTGGCACACCGCGCAGGAGGGCGCGGAGACCATGGGCGAGGTGCCCGAGGACGCGTGGCAGCTGGCGCAGTTGGTGTTGAACGTCGAGCTGCTGGACGTGGACGTGTGGCCGGTCCCCAGGAAGGGGACGAGATGGCTGGGGCCGCCGTTCCAGGAGAAGGCCGTGTGCGCCGTGCCGTGGCAGGTGACGGTGCAGGTGTGGTTGACGGCATCGTAAGTGTTGGAGGCGCTGCCCAGCAGGAGGATGGTGTCGCTGGCCGGCCCCTCCATCTGGGGCGTGTCCAGATGGGCGAAGTGGTTGTTGGCGCCGGTGGTGCCGTTGGTCATGGAATGGCAGTCGGTGCACAGGGCGGCCACGGACGCTCCCAGGTGGAAGCTGTGGAGTCCGGACCACTCGCTGTTGGCCTCGGGGGTTGCCAGGGCGGTGCCCAGCTGGTGGCACTGGCGGCAGCCGGCATCGGTGTTGATGCTGATGGTCCCGGTGCCCCAGGCGGGTGTGGTCACGGCACCGTGGCAGCTCACGTTGGAGCAGGTGAGGGTCGTGGTGTTCATGGACCCTGCGCCGGCCTTGGCGTTGAAGGTCGCCAGGAACTGCACGGGAGCCGGGGGCGTCCGCAGCGCGTCCATTCCGGTCCTGGCATTGGCGTGGTTGTAGTGGGCCAGGGTGCCCGTGTCGGCGTTGTTGTGGCAGGTGGCGCACTGGCCCGTGACCTTGGCGAGGGCATCGTGCTTGGGATGGGAGCCGGTGACATCCGGGAAGGTCGTCCCCACGGGGGGCTTGTTGTGGCAGGAGGTGCAGGATGTCTTTACGAGGGGCGATCCCGCCTGGTGGCAGGTGGCGCAGGAGGGGGCGCCGGACAGGGGCGAGGTTCCCGAGGCGGCGTGGCAGTTCGCGCAGTCCGCGTTGAAGGAGGCCGTGGTGGCCCCGAAATGGGCCGAGCCCTGGAAGGGCACCAGGTGGTTGGGCTGGCCGGGGCCGTTGGCATGGCAGGCCACCGCGTCCTTGGAGCTGGCGTAGCAGCTGGGCGCCGCGGGCAGCGGCGCGGGCCGGCCCTGGGTGTAGTCATGGCAGACCGCGCAGGCGGTGTCCCGGTTCTGGGCGTTGCGGTGGCTGGGCACGTACCCGGGGAAGGTGGCCACGGGCGCCTGGTACCAGGTGGTGGAATGGGCCAGGGCCGCCGTGTGGCACGTGGTGCAGGCCGTGGATGCGCTGCCGCCGCTGAACAGGGTGGTCCCCGCCAGACCATGGCAGGCCTGGCACGCCAGCAGGTCCTTCTTGGCCTCCAGGCCATGGAAGGCCGAGCTGGTGGGATCCGTCCACACCGCGCCCAGGATGTGCGGCGAGGCCGCCCCATGGCACATGGTCTCGTTGAAGCAGGTGGGCACGGTGCCCGCGGGGGCCGGCTGGGCGGGATGGCCCGCGGGGTTGTTGGGGGACCCGGCCAGGTGGCACTGGGCGCACACGGGGGCATTGGAGGGATCGGTGGTGGCGTGGGTGAGGACGCCGGTACCTCGCCATGGCTTGGCGGGATGCGGCGCGGGGACCCCGTGGCAGCTCTGGCAGGAGACGCCCGTTCCGGCGCCTTCGAAGCCCGCGCCATGGCAGGTCTGGCAGGAGACCATGCCCCCGCCGGTGGCGTCCTGGCGGGCCTTGGCCCGCAGCCCGTGGGAGGCCGCGAGGTTGAAGCCCGGGATGGTGCCGTGGTGGCAGGCGGCGGTCATGCAGTTGGGAATGCTGCTGCCCACCTTGAGGACGGTCATCTCGTGGCAGAGCTTGCAGTGCTCCACGTCGGCCAGGGCCTGGCCGGCATGGCCGGCGAGCCAGTTCGACGGGTGGTAGGTGCCTTTGCTGTCCGGGCCGTTTCCGCCCCCGCAGGCGGTGAGGGCTGCCAGAAGGAGGAGGAGCGAAAGGGCGAGGGTGCCTTTAGTAATTAATATATGTTTGGGTTGGACGGTACGGCCAAGCATTCCCATCGCCTCCACGCCTCCGTCTTGCCGTTCATATGCAGATGATCGGAAAGAGCACGGTAATTGTTGAGATCAAATGTGTGGAAGAACTAGAGGAAGTATAGGTCTGATGGATACATGATGAAATAGGTAACTTTTAAAAACTGCAATTATTGGTATTGCGAAATATATATTAATGATAATGAACTCATCAATTTAAAAAAACGGTCTTTCGGCCAAGCGGGGCGCCTGGGCGGATCCCTACTCATCACCCTCTCCCCTGGATGGTCAGCCTTTCTGCCGGACCCTCAGAGGTTGTTTTTCTCGGCGATCCTCGGTCCCTCGGTGCCTCGGCGATAGGCTTTTTCTA
>DBME01000021.1 GCA_002298155.1 Holophagaceae bacterium UBA706
CAGCACCGCGTCGGGCAGCCCCGCGGGATCCTCCACCACGCGCATGCCCCGGCCGCCGCCGCCGCCGCTGGCCTTGACCAGGAACGGCGCCAGGATGCCGCGGGATTCCAGGGCGTCCTTCCACTGCGCGGCGGGTATCGCGGCGAGCTCGCGGGAGAGGAGGGCATCCAGCACGGGCACGCCGCAGCCCTTGGCCAGGGCCTTGGCGGATTCCTTGCCGCCCATGGCCATCATGTTCTCGGGGCTGGGCCCCACGAAGCGGATGCCGGCCTCCTCCACCGCCGACGCGAAGGCCGGATTCTCGGAGAGGTACCCGTAGCCTGGGTGCAGGAGATGGGCGCCCCAGGCCGCGGCGGCGGCGACGATGGCGGGAATGGCGAGGAAGCTGTCCACCTCCAGGACCGCGTCGGCTTCGCGGCGCACGGGGCTGTCGGCGTCCTCGGGGGTGGAGATGAGGGCCACCTCGTAGCCCCGGGCCCGGCCGGCCCGGAGGATCCGCCGGGCGATCTCACCCCGGTTGGCGATGACCAGACGTCGGCTCATGCTTTCCTTTCGGCGCCCGGCGGCGCCCAGGGGGAGGGCGCCTTGCCGAAAAAGGCCTTGAGGCCCACCTGCGCCTCGTCGGAGGTGCGCGCCGTGGCGATGGTGTGGGCGGTGAATTCGAAGAGTTCCGCATCCGGCAGGGGTGCGATGCGCCGCAGGAGCTCGCGGGTGGCCCGCGCCGCGCCGGGACCGGCGGCGAGGAATTCGCGCAGCACCCGGCTGAGGGCCTCCTCATGGGACTCCACGGGATCCGTCAGGCGCTGGGCCAGGCCCATGGCCAGGGCTTCGGACCCGCGGATCCGGCGGCCGGTGAGCATGAGGGGCGCGGCGTGGGCGAGGCCCAGCTTGCGCACGATGTAGGGGCCGATGACCGCGGGCACCAGCCCGAGCATCACCTCCGACGTGGCGAAGACCGCGGAGGGATCGGCCAGCACGAAGTCGCTGCACACCGTGAGCCCCAGGCCGCCGCCGATGGCGGCGCCCTTCACCAGGCACACCACCGGCATGGGCATGGAGGCGAGGCGGTTGAACATGCGCCCCAGCTCCCGGGCGTTCTCCAGGTTCTCCTCCGGCGAGGCCGTGCCCTGCTCGGCCATGTAGGCCAGGTCGGCGCCGGCGCAGAAGGTGGAGCCTTCCCCCTCCAGCATCAGCACCCGGGCACGGCCATGGTCGCGGATGGCGGCCACTTCCGCGAAGGCCCGGGAGAGCTCGCCGATCATGGGGGCGTTGAAGGCGTTGCGCACCTCGGGCCGGTCCAGCACGATGCGCAGGACGCCGTGGGCCAGGGCCTCCACCCGGAGCGCCGCCCCCTTGAAGAGGACGTCCTCCACGGGAAAGCCGGCCAGGGGTGTCACGGCTTGCTCCCCTCGGGCGCGAGTTCCCCGGGGCAGGCCCGGTTCTCCGGGGCGATGGTGGCCAGGAGGGCCGAGGGCACCTCCACCTCGCACCGAAGCAGGGCCTGGGCGAGGGTCTTGCCCTGGGCGTCGATGTGGAGGCTGACGGTGCCGCCGCCCCCCAGGGTCTCCTCGAGCAGGAAGTTGAGGGCCCAGAGGCGGGGCACCGCGTGGCGCTCGATGCGGCCCCGGCAGTGGGACTGGAACCAGTGCTTCATGCGCTCGGCGGTGATGTTGTCCCGCAGCCACGCATAGCAGGGGCCGGAACGGCCGATGAGGCCGATGTTGGCGGTGTCGCCCTTGTCGCCACTGCGGGCGTGGGCGATGCGCATGAGGGGCACCCGCACCCGGCGGCCATCGCCCGCGGCCAGGGTCCAGGGATCCGTGGCGTCGAAGGGGGTCGTGCCCTCGCCTTCGCATCCGGGCCATGCCAGGGGGCCCGAGGACCAGGTCTCCTTCGTGGCGCCGCCGTCCTCCTCCAGGATGCGGGCCACGGGCAGCACCAGTTCCCGGGGGAGCAGGGCGGGCCAGTAGCTCACCACGTCGGAGATGGCCGGCGCGCCGCCCGTGACGGCCACGCCGCTGGGGCCGGAGAGGATCATGGAAGGCAGGAGCTTGCGGAACACCTCCAGGCCCTCTTTGCGGGAGGAGCGGGCCGAGAGGCGCAGGAGGATCTCGGTGGGCTGCTGGCGGGGCGAGAGGGTGCGGTGGGTGGCGTCGTCGCCCACGTACTCCGTGCAGGTGTGTTCCAGCGCGCCGCCCACCTCGGCCTGGCAGCGCTGCCAGAAGGACGCCGCGAAGACCTCCGCCTTGGCACGGGCGTCGGGGCCGCAGATGATGAGCGAACCTTGGGACTTCCACCCGTCAGCGTAGGCGATGCTCACCTTCAGGAGATCCGTGGGGGGCCGGCCCTGGACGTGGTCCACCTTCACCCGGTCCGGTCCGGCGGGGGTGAGGTCGATGGTGGAGAAGTCCGCCACCACGTCGGGGGTTAGGTAGGTCCTGGGATGGCCCATCTCGTAGAGGAGCTGCTCGCGCACGGTCTGGCAGGTGACGAGGCCCCCGGAGCCGGGGTGCTTGGTGACGGTGAACGAACCGTCCGCGGCGCATTCCACGATGGGGAAGCCGATGTCGATGAAGCTGGGGACCTTCTTCCAATCGGTGAAGTTGCCGCCGGTGGCCTGGGCGCCGCACTCGATGATGTGCCCCGCCACGATGCCGCTGGCCAGCTGGTCGTAGTCGCCGGGGCCCCAGCCGAACTCGTGCATGAGGGGGGCCAGGGTGATGCCGGTGTCGGTGACCCGGCCGGTGATGACCACGTCCGGTTCCTGGGCCAGGGCCGCGGCCACGGGCATGGCCCCGAAGTAGGCGTTGGCCGCCAGGATCCGGTCGGCGTGGGGCGCCAGCGGCTCGCCGGTCTCCATG
>DBME01000262.1:0-3930 GCA_002298155.1 Holophagaceae bacterium UBA706
CGATTTCGCCATCGTCAGCAAAGACAAGGACGGCATCACCCGTTCCGGGATCCACGGAACCTCCCACCGGGAACTCTCCGACCTCAAGGCGAAGGTCGGCAAGGACTTCGTCTACTTCCGCCACAAGGGCGCGCCCTATGTGGTCACCGACCCAGCCCTGGTGGCCCGGGCCCAGGCCCTCTACAAGCCCATGGAAGACCTGGGCAAGCAGATGGGTGAACTGGGCGGCAAGATGGGTGAAGTGGGCGGCAAGATGGGCGAGGTGGGCGCCAAGCAGGGCGACGTCGGCGCCAAGCAGGGCGAAGTGGGCCGGAAGCAGGGCGAGATCGGCCGCAAGCTGGGCGAGCTCGGGGCCCAGCAGGGGAAGCTCGGCCGGGACATGGAAAAGCTCGACCGCCAACTCGACGGAGATAACCTCAAGCCCGCCGAGCGCGAGAGCCTGGAAAAGCAGATGGCCGCCCTCGAAAAGTCCAGCGACGAGCTCGACAAGAAGATGGAGGCCCTGGAAGCCCAGATGGAGGGCCTCGAGAAGGAGATGGAGGAAGCCTCCAAGCCCATGGAGGACCTGGAGCGCAAGATGGAGGAGGCCGGCGCCCCCATGAAGGAGCTTGAAGCCCAGATGAAGGTCCTGGAACGGAAGATGGAGGACGTCAGCCACACCGCCGACGCGGGCATGCGCGCCCTCATCGACGAGGCTCTGGCCACGGGCAAGGCCGTGCCGGCGGAGAAGGTCAAGTAGGCGTAGAACCTTGTGTCCCTGGAGATCCTTTCCCCGGGCGACCGGGGAAGGGATTTCCTTTTTTTTGGGCCGCGCCCACGTCATTGACAAGAGCCCATGTCCGGCAGAGGATCGGGAGCATGCCGAAGAAGCGCTTGGGCGTACCACCGACCTGGCGCAGGCATGGGGGGAAAATGCTCAAGCTGCAGGTCGCGGTGATGATGCTCTGCGCCACCCTGGCGGGCCAATCCCGGCCCGCGCCCTTCCCCATGGTCTGGGACGCCGGGCGCGTGGTGTCCCTGGACCAGGCCGATCCCTTCATCGAGACCCTGCGCGACGGGAAGCTGCACCGGAAGGATCTGCCCAAGCTGGCGGATCTGGAACGTGCCGTGGACTACCAGGACGGCTGCCTGTGGATCAACCGCCTTCTCCCGGAGGAGGAGGGCGAGGTGCTTCCCACCCAGGTCGAGAGGGTGAGTCCCACCGGCGACCGCGAAATCATCGGCACCTTACGCTGCCCCTACCTCCGCGGGACCGTCATCCTGCCCCTGCGAAACGGCACGTTCATCGGTTGCGTCAGGTGCGTCCGCTTCGACATGAAGATCCCCGACCGCGAAGCCATCGGCCCCATCGGCCAGCCTGACCTTTTCCAGGATGGAACCCGGCACCTGCGACCAACCGCAGGATGGCCCGGAAGGCCTGGCCCTGGTGGACGCGGATGACGCCTCCCAGGACCGCTACTGCCCCGAGGCCTGGCTGTCTCATTGGCTGGCCAAGGAGCAGGGCTACCACGAGCCGGTCCGCCTGCTGCGCAAGAGCGGGGTGAAGCCTCTGCTCGCGTGCTATCACCACCTCGTCAAGTCCCTCGCCATCGACACGATCATCCTCATCGATGGCGGCATCGATTCCGTTCTGAGAGGGGACGAAACCTCGATCGGGACACCGACCGAGGATCTCGCCTCCCTATGCGCAGTCTTCAACGTCGAGGGTCCGGAGAAGTATCTCGCCTGCCTTGGCATGACGGCCGAACTGCGCGACGGCATCTGCCATGCCCAATTCCTGGCGCGGGTGGCGGAACTATCGACCCGGCAAGCCTTCCTCGGGTGCCAGTCCATTTCGTTGCTGGATAAGAACGGGCGCCACTATGCCGAGGCGGTCGATCACATCTTCCGGAACCAGCAGGGTCAGCGGCTGAGCCACATCCAGGAGGTCATCCTGGCCGCCCTCCGCGGGGAGTCCGGGGCGCGGGGGCCCGACACGTGGTTGTCGCCTTTGCTGCCGATGTACTGGTACTTCGATCTCCCGACCGTCGCTTCGACGCACCTGTTCCTATCCGCCCTTGGCGGGACCGAAACGGCGTTGGAAGTCAGCCTCCTGATCGATGGCCTGCGAAAGAACGTGCCCATCCAGAAACGGGAGGCGCTTCCCATCTGATTCCAGCAAGGAATGATGGGGCATGCCCAGAAGAAAGGCCTTCATTACCCATCAAGGCAGGGCGCAATAAAGAATCGACCTTTCGACACATCTGGATCAGGCATGGATCCCGTTGGATAACCGGACATTACTCCCCGAATCAGCGAGGAACCTAGGTTCTCTTCTTGCTCACGGCCCAGCCAAGGGCGGTCCCACAAATAAGGACATATAGGATTTTCTCAAGTGCCACGGCAGCGTCCCTACCCCCACCCCTATAGAAGGAAACCATTTCGTAAGTGCAATAAATTGCCAAGGAAGCAGGGGCTCCCCACTTGATCATTTCGAAGAGGGATGAGAATGCTACTCCCAAGCTTGCAATAAACGTCTGAAATCTGAAGGAAGATCGATTGGATTTTGCCTGTTGAACGATGAAGGAGGCCTCCCTCTGGGCCTCCTTCTCGATTAGGTTCTCATAGATTGCGCATTTGCTAGGTTCGGATTCTAATCGTAGGGCCTCCTGAAGGTGAACACGATAGGTCGGCGCGAGTCGTCTTGCGATTGATTCGGCTGAATTTGAGGCGGGAAGGTCGGGTAATTTGGAACCCTGAAAGCAAGTCGATCCAGACCCTCCTGAAGAAGATTCTCCAAATCCCTCTTCGCTTCCGTCAACGGCTTGATGGACAGCTTGATAATTGACATCGTCTTCCTGTTCTCCATCCACAGTATCGGCTCCCAGGCTTTGGGTTTCAAGCGGGACCCAGGTTAACCACCGGCTCGGGAAATCACCAGGATTTTCCAACAAGAACAGACGTCTTAATACAATATAATAGGCATGTTATTTAGCACTAAGAATAGATTTTATTTATTCTGCTATTATTTAATTATAAGAATAAATTTCAAATACTTGGTCCAAAGCGAATTTAAAAACAAGCCGCCTAGATTGGCATACCCCAAGCCCTGGGCAGGTCCCTTGATCGCCCCGAAGCGAACCCACCTAAAACGCCTACGGCTCCTCGACCTCCACCGCCACCTCGCGGTCCAGCAGCCGGAACAAGAGCTTCCCCTTGTCCTTGAGGCTCTCCAGCTCCGGCTTGAGATCGCCGGAACCCATGACCTTCAGCGTCATCTCGTCCCCGTCGGACGTCATCCGCACCCTCCGCACGGATTGGCGGCGCGTGCGGTCCAGGGCGTCGGCCACGCGCAGGATCGCGGAGAGCTTTTCCACCACGTGCTGGGTCCACGGCTTGAGCAAGGCGAAGGCCTCGTGCGACTGCGAAGGCGGCTTGCCGCGGTGGTAGCGCACGATGTGGGAGATGGCCTCGGTCTCCGCGGGCCAGAATCCGGCCAGCTTGGCGTTGGTCACCAGGTAGGCGCCGTGCTTGTGGTGGCCCTTCTCGGACAGCGACAGGCCGATGTCGTGCAGCCGCGCCGCGTAGCCCAGCAGCTCGCGCTCGGGGTCCCCCAGCTCGAATTCCGGCACCAGGTCCGTGAAGAGCTGGTCGGCCAGGTAGGCCACGTGCCGGCTGTGGCCGGGGTCCGGGTCCAGCTTGGCGGCCAGGGCGTCCACGGAGGCCTTGCGGCGGTCCGCCAGCACCGGCAGGGCCATGCCGCCCCGGGCCAGGGCCTGCCACACCATGCCTTCGCGCAGGCCCACCGGCAGGCAGCGCACCTGCGCGGCCCCCAGCCATTCCAGCAGCGCCGCCACCCAGCTGGCGCCCACGTGGAGCACCTCGGCGCGCTTGGGGTCCACGCCCAGCTCCGTGATGCGGGCCTGGGCCGAGACCTTCCACAGCTTGCGC
>DBME01000262.1:3936-7629 GCA_002298155.1 Holophagaceae bacterium UBA706
GTCGAAGGCGCCCTGGCTCCCGGCCAGGGCGGCCAGGTCCATGAGCGTGCCCGAGGTGGCGAGGACCATCTCAGGGCCGGGCAGGTCCTGGGGGAGGCTCTTGGCGGCCTTGCGGATGACCTTGCGCAGGAACTTGCGCACCCGCGTCAGGTCCTCGGCCGTGGGCGGGTTCGCCGTGGGCAGGGCGTCGGCGAGGCGCTGGATGCCCCAGGGCAGCGAGATGGTGGCCACGGCGCGGCCCGCCACCAGCCACGTGAGCTCCGTGGAGCCGCCGCCGATGTCCATGAGCACGGTGGGCACGTCCGGGAAGGGGATGGCCCGGCTCACGGCCAGGTAGATGAGGCTCGCCTCCTCCTCGCCGGAGATGACGCGGATGGTGATCCCCAGCTTGGCGGCCTCGGCGATGAAGTGGGCGGCGTTGGTGGCCTCGCGCAGGGCGGCGGTGCCGCAGGCCAGCACGGTCTCGCACTGCAGGCCCCGCACCACCTCGGCCATGAGGGCCAGGGACTCCAGCCCGGCCTGGAAGGCTTCGGGGCCGATCTCGCGGGTCTTCAGGAGGCCGCGGGCCAGGCGCACCATGTGCTTCTCCCGGGCCAGCACCCGCTGGTTGCCCATGGCGTCGGTCTCCACCACCACCAGGTGGATGGAGTTGGAACCCACATCGATGGCCGCGATCCTCATGGGCGGGTCCCCAGGGACGCCACCAGCTCCTCGAAGCGGGGATGGCCCCGCAGGGGGTCCAGATCGCCATCGTGCAGCAGCCAGTCCTTCTGGGACAATCCGGCCTCCAGAGCGGCCCCCAGACAGTCCAGGGCCTCGTCCGTGTCCCCGGCCAGGGTGTGGATGCAGCCCAGGTTGTAGAGCAGCATGGGATCCGCCGGATCCAGGGCGCGGGCCTCCCGGGCCCAGGCCAGGCCCTTGTCGCGCTCGCCCAGGGCAACCAGGGCGTTGGCCCCCAGGTAGCGGGCGCGGGCGTCGCCGGGGTGGTCCGCGAGACGCTGCTCCACCAGGGCCAGGCCCCGGCGGCGCGCCGCGGCGGCCTCGTCGTCCACGCCCAGGCTGTGGTACACCTGCGCCACCAGCAGCACGGACTGGTAGTCCTCCGGCCGCAGGCTCGAAGCCCATTCGAAGAACTGGATGGCCATCTCCGGCCGCCCCGCCGCGAAGCAGTGCCGCGCGAAGAAGTAGCTGGCCTCGAAGTTCTGGGGGTCCAGCAGCAGGGCGCGCTCGAAGGCCTCGTCGGCCTCATCCACCTGCCCCGCCGCCGACAAGGCCACGCCCCGGGAGGCGTGGGCCTCGGGCAGGTCCGGATCCAGTTCCAGCGCGCGGCGGCTGCAGTCCTCCGCCAGGCACCGCCGGGCCTCGGACCGGTCCAGGTAGATGCACGTGAAGGCCGCGCAGTCCGCCAGCCCCGCCCAGGCCCGGGCGAAGTCCGGCGCCAGCGCCAGCGCCTTGCGGAAGAGGCCCTCGCCCTCGACCATGCCCTGCCGGCTGTACCGGAAGTACTGCTGCCGCCCCCGCAGGTAGAAGAGGTAGGCGTCCAGGTCCACCGGCTGGCAACGCCGGGCCGGGGGCGTCAGCCCCAGGGCCGTGGCCACCTGGGCCGCCAGGGAATCCAGCGTCGCGAAGAGATCCTTGCGGTCGAAGTCGAAGGACTCGGAGATGAGCGTGCGGTCCGTGCCCACATCCACCAGCTCGGCGCTGAGGGTGAGCGTGCCCCCCTGGGCCACCAGGGTGCCGCCCAGCACCACATCCGCCTGCAGCCGCCGTCCGATCTCGCCCAGGGGCAGGCCCGAGCCCCCATGGGGGAACGAGGTGGTCCGGGAGACGACCCGCAGGCCCTCCACCCGGTTCAGGGCCTGGAGCACCTCCTCGGCCAGCCCCTCCCCCACATGGCCGTCCGCCCCTTCCGGGCGCAGGTCCAGGAAGGGCAGCACGGCCGCCGCGGGCAGGGCCCGGAGCGTCCCGACCCGTTCCCTCACGGCCGCCATGCCTGGCTGAGCCTTGCCCTGACGTGCTTGGGGCGTTTTCGGGAACATGGCTCACCTCCCGCAGGATCCCTGATCGGTGGTGGATTCTAGCAGGTCCCCGGAAAGGGGGTATGAATCAGCGCGGTATGGTTCCGGTGCGGTCCCAGCGGGTCCAGTTCAGGAAGTGCCGGGCGCCGTCCACGAAGTTCATGAGCACGTCGACGGGGCCCTTGGGGACGTTGGCGGGGGTGTCGTCCGTGCCGCCTTCCCGGAAGCTCCACCAGATGATGAACGGCCGGCCCCGCAGATGGTCGATGGGCAGGAAGCCCCAGTAGCGGCTGTCGGCGCTGTTGTCGCGGTTGTCGCCCATGGCGAACACGAAGCCCTTGGGCACCACGTAGGGGCCGAAGTTGTCGCGGTAGCCGCCGGGAAGCCCCTCCTGGCCCTGCTGGTCCATGGCCAGCACCTCGGGTTCGGCGTACCTCCACAGTTCGGTGGCCGGGATATCGTCGTAGAGGCCCGGGTCTC
This sequence comes from Holophagaceae bacterium UBA706, assembly GCA_002298155.1. Classification (GTDB taxonomy): domain Bacteria; phylum Acidobacteriota; class Holophagae; order Holophagales; family Holophagaceae; genus Mesoterricola. Next base: position 6,435 of record DBME01000262.1, read on the forward strand.
GGCTCAGGGGCCAGGGTCCGGGGACGGGGCCTTCCTTTTTGTCCAGGACGTGGTGCTCCCACGGGCCCGTGGTGAGCTTGCCGTTGAGGTAGAGGCGCTTGTCCCGCACCTCGATCTTGTCGCCGGGCAGGGCGACGAGGCGCTTGACGTAGTCGTTGTTGCGCTCGAGGGGGAAGCGGAAGACGATGATGTCGCCGCGGACGGGGGCGCGCATGGGGAAGAGCTTCTCCTCCCAGTCCCACTGCTTCTGGGCGAACACGAACTTGTTCACCAGGAGGTGGTCGCCGATCATCAGCGTGTTGCGCATGGAGGCCGACGGGATGGTGAACTGCTGGCCCACGAAGGTCTTGAAGAACATGATCAGCAGCACCGCGAAGAGCACCACTTCCAGGTTGTCCCGGAGGGCCCCCTTGGCGACGCCCGCCGGTAGGACCTGTTCCTGCTTTTCATCGCTCATTTCGCACTCCCCACGGCGCGCAGCGGCGTGAAGCCCTGGGAGACCAGGCGGTTCACGGGCACCCACTTGCCGTTCCTAAGGTTCAAGGTCAGAACTTCGCCCAGGTCCGGAACCAGGAGGGTCCGCCGGGAGATGCCCGCGCCGTTCAGGGGCACCGATTCCACCCACACGCCCGCGTCGTCCGGATAGTCCAGCTTCACGCCGGGCAGGTCGATGCGGCCGCGACCGATGATGGTGTTCACGAAGCCCCTGTCCACCCAGCGGTCCACCTTGTCGGGGAAGCCTTCGGGCAGGACGCGGGTCTCGCCGTTCTCCCCCTTGAGGAACCAGGAACCGTCCTTCTGGCGGAAGGTGTCCTGGCTCGACCCGGTGAAGGAGGTCCAGGTGAGCGTCACCAGCTGGCTCCCGTCCTCGGTGGTGACGGTGCGGGTGACCTGCAGCTGCTGGCGCTGGGGCGGATTCTCCTGGGGATTCTCGAAGACCAGCGTGCGGCCTTCTAGGGTCGGGGAATAGGGTGCCTGGGGTTCCTGGCCGACCATGCGGTCGCAGCCAGCCGCCAGGAGCAGCAGTGCGGCGGCCCCCAGCGCGAGCTTCATCGGAGGCCCCGGTTGTACTTCGCCATGAGGTCGGTGAGGCTCGCTCCGCTCTGGGCGGGCTTGGGCGCGGGCTTGGGCGACTGCGTGGACGGGGTGGGCGCGGGACGCTTGTTCTCGGGCCTGCGGTCGGGACGGGGTCCGC
>DBME01000355.1 GCA_002298155.1 Holophagaceae bacterium UBA706
CGGGGCCGGCGGAACAGGTCAGGGTCAGGCCTTGACCCAGCGCAGCACGGGCTTGCGGGCGGCGGTGGTCTCGTCCAGGCGGCGCATGGGGGCATGCACCGGGGCCTGATGAAGGGCTTCGGGGTTCTCGGCGGCTTCCCGGGCGATGTCCTTCATGGCCTCGATGAACTCGTCCAGCTCGTCCTTGCCCTCGCTCTCGGTGGGCTCGATCATCAGGGCGCCGTGGACGATGGCGGGGAAGTAGATCGTGGGCGGGTGGAAGCCCCGGTCGATGAGGCCCTTGGCCACGTCCAGGGTGTGGACGTCGTGGGCGGCGAGGTTGGCGTCGTCGAAGATCACCTCGTGCAGGGTGGGGGTCTGGTATTCCAGGTGGTACGTCCCCTCCAGCTGCTTGCGGATGTAGTTGGCGTTCACGATGGCGCGCAGGGTGGCGGTCTTGAGGCCGTCGCCGCCGTGGCTGGCGCAGTAGGTCATGGCCCGCACCAGGATGCCGAAGTTGCCGAAGAAGGTGTGGACCTTGCCCATGCTCTGGGGGCGGTCCCAGTCCAGGTGGTAGGTGTGGCGCGCCACCTGGCCTTCGCCCACGCGGGTCGTCTCGCAGACCACCACGGGCCGGGGCAGGAAGGGTTCCAGGGCCGCGGTGCAGGCCACGGGGCCGGCTCCGGGACCGCCGCCGCCGTGGGGGGTGGAGAAGGTCTTGTGGAGGTTCAGGTGCATGACGTCCACGCCGAAGTCGCCGGGGCGGGCCACGCCCACCAGGGCGTTCATGTTGGCGCCGTCCATGTAGACCAGGCCGCCCACGCCGTGGATGGCGTCGCAGATGTCCTTGATGCGGTATTCGAAGACCCCCAGCGTGTTGGGGTTGGTGATCATGAGGCCGGCGACCTCCTCGCCCAGCTCGGCCAGGAGGGTCTGCAGGCCCTTGCGGACCTTGCCGGAGGCGTCCACCACGTCCGGGAAGCTGACGGTGCCGTCGCCCTGGGAGGCGATCTCCACCACGTCGTAGCCGGCCATGGCGGCGGTGGCGGGGTTGGTGCCGTGTGCGCTGTCGGGGATGAGGATCACGCGCCGCTTGCGGCCGTGGGCCACATGGAAGGCGCGGATGAGCATGACCCCCGTGAGCTCGCCGGCGGCGCCGGCGCTGGGCTGGAGGGTGACCGCGGCCAGGCCGGTGATCTCCTTCAGCCACTCCTGGAGGGTGTGGAACAGGGCCAGGTTGCCCTGGACGTGGGCGGCCTGGGACATGGGGTGGCTGTCGGCGAAGCCGGTGAGACCGGCGGTCTTCTCGTTGAGCCGGGGGTTGTGCTTCATGGTGCAGGAGCCCAGCGGGTAGAGGCCGTCGTCGACGCCGTAGTTCCACTTGGAAAGGCGGGTGAAGTGGCGGATGACGTCCACTTCGGTGACGGAGGGGAGGGCCCCGAAGCCCGTGCGCCGCAGGTGGGCGGGCCGGGTGTCCTTGGGGGCGGGCACGTCCAGGCGGGGCAGGTCCATGCCGACCTTGCCCTGAACGGAGCGTTCGAAGATGAGGGGTTCGCGGGTGCGGTTCTTCATGGCTCTGTCCTTATCCGACCACGCTGGGAACACGGGCCAGCACTTCCACGAGGTGCTCGATCTGTTCGCGGGTGTTGAGTTCGGTGGCGCACCAGAGGATGTGGTTCTTGAGGCTGCTGGCGTAGGGGGTGAGGTCGAGGCCGGGCAGGATGCCCTCCTTGGCGCATTCCGCCTGGAGGACCTTCATGTCGCCCTTGAAGGCCGTCACGAACTCGTTGAAGAACGGGGCCCCGAAGGGCGCCGTGAAGTCCGGCAGCTCCAGGAGCCGTTCCCGGAGGTACTGCGCCTTGGCGGCGTTCTGGGAGGCCAGGCCCTGGAGGCCGTCGGGGCCCGCCAGCTGCAGGAAGATGTTCGCGCGCAGGGCGACCAGGCCCTGGTTGGAGCAGATGTTGCTCGTGGCCTTGTCGCGGCGGATGTGCTGCTCGCGGGCGGTGAGGGTCAGGACGTAGCCGGTGGTGCCGTCCAGATCCTTGGTCTGTCCCACCACGCGGCCGGGGATCTCGCGCTTCTGGCCGTCCTTGACCGTGATGAAGCCCAGGAAGGGGCCGCCGAAGCAGGGGCGGTTGCCGAAGGACATGGCCTCGCCGCAGGCCATGTCGGCCCCGGCGCGGCCGGGAGCCTCGTACCAGGCCAGCGCCAGCGCCTCCTGGGTGACCGAGACCACGAGGGCCCCGGCCGCATGGGCCAGCTCGCCGATGGCCGTGAGGTCCTCCACGCAGCCCAGGAAGTTGGGGTAGCCCACCAGGAACGCGGCGACGTCGCCGTCGAGCTTGGCCTTGAGGTCCTCCAGGTCGGTGACGCCGTCCTTGAGGTTGACCACCACCAGCTTCAGGCCCTCGTGGGGCGTGATGTTGGTGCAGAGCACCTCCTGGTAGTGGGGGTGCAGGCCCTGGGAGATGAGGATGGTGTTCTTCTTCTTCTGGAGGCGCACCGCCATCAGGGCGGCTTCCACGCAGGCGGTCCCGCCGTCGTACAGGCTGGCGTTGCCCACGTCCAGACCCGTGAGGTCGCACATGAGCGTCTGATACTCAAAGATGTGCTGGAGGGTGCCCTGGCTGATCTCCGGCTGGTAGGGCGTGTAGGCCGTGAACCACTCCTGGCGGCTGATCATCTGGTCGATGGCCGACGGGACGAAATGGTCATAGGCGCCCGCGCCCAGGAACCGGGCGCTGAAGGACTGGTTCATATCGGCGAGGGCCTGCATCTGGGCCAGGACCTCCTGCTCCGACATGTGGTCCGGCAGTTCGAGTTCCCGGTGGAGACGTAGCGGTTCAGGAATCCCCACGAGGAGGTCTTCGGCCTTCTGGACGCCGATGGCGTCGAGAAGGGCGCGATCCTCCGAAGGGGCCGTTGGCAGGTAGCGCATAGGGCAGCCTCGAAAAGGATGGTTGGACGATCAATCGTTCACCTCGCCAGGGTACCATGCCCCAAGGACCCGTCGCGCGGCCTTAGGGGTCTCCCGGCGGGGTGTGACGGTTTTCACCGGGTTTCCCCCCACGCCCCGGTCTTCCCCCAGAATGGTGCAATCCGGAGGTCCCATGCGCCTGCTACCCGCCCTCGTCCTCGGCATCCCCCTGGTGGCCCAGACGGCCAACCCCTTCCAGGAGCGGGCTGACACCTTCCTCAAGGTCGTGGAGGCGGGCTACCAGGCCCTGGCCACCGTCCAGCAGGAGGCGAGCTGGAACGCCAGCACCGATGTGAAGCCCGTGAACGATGCCGCCGCCGATACGGCCGGGCAGGCGTTGGCGGCCTTCAACGGCAACCGGGTGCTCATCCTGGAGGCCAGGGATCTTCTGGCCCACAAGGACCAGCTCCGGGAAACCACCTGGCGGGAGCTCGAATGGGTGCTGTTCAACGCGGCCGAAGGCCCCATGACCAACCCGAAGCTCACGGCCGAGCGCATCGCCGCCGAGACAAGCCAGGCCTCCACCATGAATGGCTTCACCTGGATGCTGGATGGCAAGCCCATTTCCGCCAACCAGATAGATGATGTCCTGAACACCAGCTCCGACCTCGCCCGGCGCCAGAAGGTGTGGGAAGTGTCCAAGGAGAACGGCCCGGTGCTCCGCCCGGGTCTCCTCAAGCTTCGGGACCTGCGCAACGGCTGCGCCCGGGAGCTGGGCTACCCCGACTACTTCGCCCTCCAGGTGGCCAAGCACGGCATGACCACCCAGCAGATGGTGGACCTGCACCGGCAGTTCCTGCGCGAACTCCGCCCCCTCTACCTGCAGCTGCACACCTGGGTCAAATACGAGCTTGCCAAGAAATACAAGCAGCCGGTCCCCCGCACCATCCCCGCCCACTGGATCAACAACCGCTGGTCCCAGGAATGGGAGGGGATCGTCGACGGCGTGGATTTCGAGCCCTATTTCAAGGGCTGGACCTCCGAGCGCATCGTCCACACGGCCGAGGACTTCTACGTGGGCCTGGGCTTCCCCCGCCTCCCGGCCTCCTTCTGGGCGAAGTCCGACCTCTACCCCGTGCCCGCCGGTTCCACCCGGAAGAAGAACAGCCACGCCTTCTGCTTCCACATCGACCTGGACCAGGACATCCGCAGCCTCATGAGCGTGGAACCCAACATGTGGTGGTTCAGCACGGCCCACCATGAACTGGGCCACGGCTACTACTTCATGAGCTACTCCACCCCCTCCGTGCCCCCCCTGCTCCGGGGCAGCGCCAACCCGTCCTTCCACGAAGGCATCGGCGAGCTCATCGGCTTCGCCACCCGCCAGATCCCCTACATGAAGTCCGTGGGCCTCCTGCCCAAGGACTACCAGGCCGACGCCATGAAGGTGCTCCTCAACGACGCCCTGGCCGTGGGCGTCCCCATGATGTTCTGGGGCAGCGGCACCATGACGGAATGGGAGAGCGAGTTCTACGCCAAGGGCATGCCCGCCGGCAAGCTCAACGAGCGCTGGTGGCAGATCGTCCGGGAGCAGCAGGGCATCGAGCCCCCTTCCCCCCGCAGCGAGGCCTTCTGCGACCCCGCCACCAAGACCCACATCAACGACACGCCGGCCTACTACTACAACTACGCCATGGCCACGGTCTTCAAGTACCAGATGCATGACTACATCTGCCGGAACATCCTCCACCAGGACGTGCACAGCGCGGACTACTCCAACCGCAAGGACGTGGGCGACTTCCTCCGGAAGTTCATGGAGCGCGGCGCCACCGTCGACTGGCGCGTGCTTCTGCGGGAGACCACGGGCGAGGAGCTCTCCACCCGCGCCATGGTGGAGTACTTCAAGCCCCTGCTCCACTGGCTGGAGCAGCAGAACAAGGGCCGGAAGATCGGCTGGGACTGACGCGGTGATGCAGGGCCCCCAGGGCGGCCGGGACGTCGCCCCGGGGGCACACTCGGTTGCATAAGTGTTTTATCTATTACGATTACGTTCAGCCGACGACGTCGAGACGCCCTTGGTTCACATGGGCGTGGGTAGTCCCGGCNNGGCCCCGCCCGCCGGCAGCCACCTGCCCTTCCGTCTTCCCGTCAACTCCAGCGTTCCCGTCGGCTGCGAGGGAATCCGTCCGGGGCGGCGCCTGTAGGCCTGGGGTGGTCGTGGGGGCCGTCCCGGTCGTCGCCCCGGTGCCCGCCTTGGCACCGGTCGCCGCCTGGCCTGTCGAGGCGCCCGTTCCATCCTGGGTG
>DBME01000028.1 GCA_002298155.1 Holophagaceae bacterium UBA706
GCCTTCTCGGGCAGACCCATGGCAGCTGAAGCACCCGCAGCGACCCCGGCTCCGACGCTCCAGGAACTCCTGGACATGGAGAAGATGGTCCTCTCCTCCAAGACGAGGGCCGCCCAGAGCCCCACCGAAAGGTGGATGCGGTACCTGGGCTTTCCCGGGGGCATCGCCCTCTTCCTCCTGGTCTTCTACCTCCCGCCCGGCGCGGGCCTGACCGCGGCGGCCCAGACCGGCGCGGCCTGCTTCGCCCTGGCCCTGGTGTGGTGGGTGACCGAGCCCTTCCCGACCTACGTCACGTCCCTGATCCTCATGTTCCTGCTGCTGGTGACGCGCACCTCGCCCGCCAAGCCCCTCATGGACGTGCTGGGCATGGAGGTGATCTGGCTCAACCTCCTGGCCTTCATCCTCAGCTCGATGCTGGTGAAGACCCGGCTGGCCAAGCGCATGGCGCTCTGGCTCATCCTCAAGTTCGGCCGCAAGGCCTCCTGGGCCCTCCTGGCCTTCGTCATCCTGCAGCTGGCCCTGGCCCCCCTCATCCCGGCCACCGCGGCCCGGTGCGTCATGACCCTGCCCCTCATGATCGTCGTGGCCACCATCTACGGCTCCACCGAGGCGAACCCCACCAACTTCGGCAAGAATCTCTTCCTGCTGAACCTCGCGGGCATCTCGGTGCTCTCGTCCATCACCATGACCGGTTCCTCGGCCAACCTGGTGGCCGTGGGCTTCATCCAGAGCATGACCGGCCACCGGGTCTACTACATGGACTGGATGCGGGCCGGCGCGCCCATCGCCATCCTCTCCATGCTCATCATGTGGGTGGTGGGCCAGAAGTTCATCTTCCCCATCCGCCCCGAGGAGCAGCTCCCCCGGGTGGAGGGCGGCCTCGCCCTGGTGGAGGAGCAGCACCGGGCCATGGGGCCCCTGGGCTTCCAGGAGAAGAAGGCCCTGATCATCTTCGGGATCGTGCTCTTCCTGTGGATGACCGACGTCTTCCACATGCGGTGGTTCGGGGTGGAGATCAGCGCCCCCTTCGCCGCCCTCATCGGCGCCGTGCTGGTGCTCTTCCCCCGCTACGGCGTGCTGCAGTGGGCCGAGGCGGACATCCCCTGGCACCTCCTCATCTTCTCCGCGGGCGCCTATGCCGGCGGCCTTGCCCTGGAGGACACGGGCGCGGCGGAATGGGGGGTGAGGACGCTCTTCGGCGGGATGAACCTCCATTCGATCCCCTTCGGAGCCGCCTTCACGCTCATCATGGCCGTGATGATGTACAGCCATCTCCTCACCACCTCCAAGACGGTGCGGACGATCATCATGATCCCCATCATCATCACCATGTCCAAGGCGCTGGGCTGGGATCCCGTCTCCATGGCCCTGCCGGCGGCCCTGTGCATCGACTGGGTCGTGGGCCTGCCCATCAGCGGCAAGCCCAACGTGATCCTCTTCGCCACCAACCAGTATTCGGTCATGGACAACTTCAAGTTCGGCATGGCCACCTGCACCGTCGGGCTGGGGCTGCTGGTGCTCTCGGCGGCGACCTGGTTCCACTGGATCGGGATCACCCCTTCCTTCTGGGCGATGCCTAAATGAGATACCGTCCCTTCCTCCTCATGATGTGCACGCTCCTCGCCGTCTCCGGCGCCGAGGTGCAGCGCTACGCCACCCGCCTCGACCTGGGCCCCGACGGCCGGGGCGCGGCCACCGCCACGGTGTCCGTCCTGGGCGGGCCCGGCGAGGTCCTCACGCTCCCCGTGGGCTTCAAGGCCTCGGGCTTCCTCCTGAAGGACGCCCCCGCGGGCCTTGCCGCCGAGCTCCAGGGCCGCGGCGTGAAGGTCACCCTGCCCCCCGCGGGCGGCGCCTCCGCGTTCACCTTCACCTTCACGGCCGACGCGGTCTTCGCCGCCGAGACCGACGGCGAGGGATCCAAGGCCACCGTGCCCCCCACCAGCCGCTTCCTGCGCCATGCCTTCGTCAACACCGGGGCCTCCCCGGTGCGCGACTACGCCGTGGAGGCCCTCCTGCCTGAAGGCTACCGTTTCCAGGCCATCAAGGAGTCCACCCCCAAGGCCGGCAAGACCGAGGTCGAACCCCGGGTCCGCCTGGGCCGTTCCGGGGGCCGCCAGACGGCGCTGCTCCACGCCACCGGCCTCGAGCAGGGCGGTTCCGCCTCCATGGTCCTGGAGGCGGTGCCCGTGCGCCGCTCCCTGCTGTGGCTCCTGGCGGGCCTGGCCGCTGCGGCCCTCTACCTCTACTACTTCCGCGACATGACGAAGTCCCGGGCCTGAGCCTTCCGGCTTCAGGGCATTCCTTCTCCGAGGTCACCTTGCTTCCTCCCCAGGTCATTCCCTTCTTCCTAACCCTCGCCATCAGCAGCCTGATCGGCATCGGCCTGCGGGAGTACTACGAGGGCGAAGGCAAGTACGACACCTTCGGCACGGTGCGCACGTTCATCTTCATCGGGCTCCTGGGCTACATCCTCTGGGGCATCCCGGTGCCGGCCCGGGCGGCCTACCTCCTGGGCATGGCGTGCCTGACGCCCTTCCTGCTGGTGTACTACAGCAACAAGGTCCGCCAGCGGAAGAGCCCCGGGCTCATCGGCGTGCTCATCGCCCACCTCACCTACGCCGTGGCCCCGGTGGCCATCTACGAGCCGCACTGGTTCCTGGTGGCCTTCGCCATCAGCATCCTCTACGTCCTGCACTCCAAGGGCAAGATCCGGAAGTTCACCGACCGCCTGGAGACCGGCGAGATCGTCACCATCTGCAAGTTCCTGGCCATCGCGGCGGTGGTCATGCCGCTGGTGCCCACGGCCCTTCCGGCCGAAGGCATGGCCGGGAAGATCTTCGCCTACCTGCCCGTGACGCCCCGGCAGATCTGGATGGCGGTGGTGGTCACCACGGCCATCTCCTACCTGGGCTACGTGCTCCAGACCTACCTCTACCCGCGCAAGGGCCTGCTGCTCACGGGCGTGATCGGCGGCCTGTACTCCAGCACCATGGCCACCCTCGTCCTGGCCAAGCAGACCCGCAACCGCGACGGCNNGGCGAGGCCGCGGAGGCCGCGGCGGCCATCCTTCTCACCACGCCCACCATGTATTTAAGGATCCTCCTCCTGGTGGCGGCCTTCATGCCCATGGCCTCCCTCCACCTCCTGCTGCCCTTCTCGGTGCTTTCGGCCCTGGTGGCCGTCTACGCCTGGTGGGTCCGGCGCATCGGGGCCCTGCCCCCCACCGAGGATCCCGAAGTGGTCCTCCAGGACCGCAACCCCCTGGAGCTCAACTCGGCATTGATCTTCGCGGTGATGTTCGTGACGGTGTCCCTGATCACCAAGGCGGTGCTCAGCCGCTTCCACGACTTGGGCCTGCGCATGCTGAGCTTCCTGGTGGGCGCCTCGGACATCGTGCCGTTCATCGTGTCGGTCCTCCAGGGGAACCTGGGCATCGCCAGCACCCAGGTGCTCCAGGCCGTGATCATCGCCACGGCCAGCAACAACCTCATGAAGGCGGCCTACGTCTTCGCCTTCGGGAACCGCCGCACCGCGGCGTACACCGCTTACGGGATGGGCGCCCTCGCCCTCCTTTCCTTCGTCTACGTCGCCGCCGTCCTCTAGACGCGGCCCCAACCCCACTCCACAGGAGCAGTCCATGTCCGATCCCTTCGCCAAGAACCAGGCCACTTCCGCTGACGAGGCCGCCAAAATCATCCCCCGCGCCGAGTTCCGCGTCTTCGGGCCCGCCATCATCGAGGGCGTGAAGGAGAAGATGTGGAACGGCCGCACCGTCCTCTTCCAGGCCCGGCGCATGCCCGCCGAGACCTACTTCCTCTCCGCCGCCACCGACGAGGCCAACGTCAAGGTGCGCGACGGCCTCCTGGACATCAAGACCAAGGTGGGCGAGACCCCCGAGGGCTACGAGATCTTCCAGCCCCGCGGCAAGTTCCAGTTCCCCGTCAAGCGCGAGGACCTGGCCACCATCCTCTCCCACCTCAAGGTGGAGATGACCCTGGACCAGGACACCTACACCATCGACGAATTCATCGCCATGGCCCGCCGGCAGCCCGGCATGGCCGCGGTGTCCGTGGAGAAGATTCGCTACGGCTTCACCATCGACGGCATCATCTGCGAATACGCCCAGGTCTGGCTGAACGGCGCCATGGTGGAATCCGCCTGCTGCGAGAGCGAGAACTACGCCGGCATGCGCACGGTGATCGAGGGCCTCGGCCTCGCCGCCATGCCCAACGTGAACTACCTCAAGGCCGCCAAACGCGTCGTCGGGATGGTCTGATCCTTCCCATGCTCCCATAGGTAACGCCATGCCCCTCCTGCGCCTGATCCGTTCCTTCCGCCTGCGCGGCCAGTTCCTGTTCCTCCTGGCCACCCAGCTGCTCCTCCTGGCCCTCGTGGCCGGCCTGGGGATCACCAGCCTGGAGCGCCTGCGCACGGATCAGCAGGCGCTGGGGGGGAGCCTGCCCAAGGCCTCCTCCGCGGCCCGGGTGCTCCACGATTCGGACGTCCTGCGGGTGATCCACGTCTCCCTCATCGGGGCCGGCCGCAACCCCGAGTATGTGGACAAGCGCCTGAAACGGCTCAAGGAGGTGGAAGCCGACCTCTCCCGCTCCCTGGGCGAAATGGACGCCCTGCCCTGGACCGGCCAGGACCGCGAGGACGTGGGGAAGATCACCGCGGGCATGCGCACCTACATGGAAGCCTTCCCCCCGCTCCTGGAGCAGGCCCGCAAGGCGGGCCCCGACGACCTGCCCGCCCTCATGGAGGCCAACACGGCCTACCGCCGGGACGCCTACAACCTCCTCCTCCAGCTCCTGCCCCGGCTCCAGGCCGGCGGCGAGGAGCTGGTGAAGCAGGATCTGGCCGGAAGCCGCATGGGCGAGTACCTGATCCTCGGCGGCCTCCTGGCCGCCCTGTGCCTGGGCCTTGCCTTCACCCAGCTTCTC
>DBME01000420.1 GCA_002298155.1 Holophagaceae bacterium UBA706
CCGAAGACCAGCGCCGCCCCCGTGAAGCGCCGCCCCAGCTCGTCCCACCCCGCCCGCCGCCGCCCGCAGGCGGGATCCACCAGCACCGCGCCCCGCCGCGTCATGCGTTCGAGCACGAGAAAGTGGTCGAAACCCCAGTGGAGGATGGCCGGACAGGGCAGCACCGCCAGGTCCGCGAGGCCGGCCTTGAGGCCCTCGCACTCCAGGCCGTAGCCCCGCGCCGCGCGCAGGATGGCCAGGGCGCTGGCCCCGTCCCGGGACACCCCGCAGGCCTGGCGCACTTCCGGCAGCGTGGCGTGGTGCCCATGGAAGCCCAGCACCATGGCCAGGCACGCCGCCCCGCACTCGGCCATCTCCATCTGCGGGACGTAGTCCACGCGCCGGCTGCGGAACCGGGCCCCGTTCACCGCAGCCACTTCCGCAGGGGGTCCAGCACCAGGGTGGCCAGGCGCTGCCGGCGCAGGGTGAAGCGCCCGTTGAGGAGCATCCCGGATCGCAGCGGCACCTGGGCCTTGCGCGCGGCTCCCGCGTCCACGATGGCCAGCTCCACGCGGATCGTGGGGCCGGCGATACCCGTGGATTCGCCCAGGGCCTCCTGGATCTCGTGGGGGGAGGCCAGGTCCGAGCTGATGCGCAGCACCCGTGCGCGCACGGTCCCGTACTCGGCGTAGGGCAGCTGGTCCAGCTCCAGCACCGCCTCGTCCCCGGGCTTGACGAAGGCGCGGTCCTTCTCGGCCAGGAAGCACACCGCCTGGAGGGGCACGTCCGCCGGCACCACCTTGCCCAGGGCCCGGCCCGGCGCCACCACGTCGCCGGGCTTGACCAGCAGGGCCTCGATGACGCCGTCACGGGGCGCCTTCACCACGGTCTGGGCCTGGAGGAAGGCCAGGGCCTGCTCCTGGGCCTCGGCGCTGGTGATGGTCTGGTCGCGCCGCCAGAGGAGTTCCTGCCGCTGGTGGTCCAGGCCGGCGCGCTCCTGTCGGGCCTGCTCCAGGGCCTGCTCCGAGAGGTTCAGGCCGCGCTGGGCCTGGGCCAGTGCCTCCCTCGCCTCATCGACCCGGGCCGGGGGCTGGATGCCATCCCGCTCCAGCGTCTCGAAGCGCGAGAGGCGGCGCAGGAAGAGCGCCTCGGACCGCTCCTGGCTGGCCACCTGGTCCCGCAGCTTGGCCATGCGCGAGCGCAGGTTCGCCACCTGCTGGACGAAGGCGGCGTCCTGGGCGAGGCTGGCGGTGCGGAACCCGCCGCGCACGGCCTCCGTGGCGCGCCGGGCCTCGTGAAGGCGGGCCTGCAGCGCGGGGGCGTCGATGCGCAGCAGCAGCGTCCCCTCCCGCACGGTCTGGCCGGAATGCACCGCCACCTGGCCCACGGTGCCGTCCACCTGGCAGATGAGCAAAGGTATCCCCGCCTCGGGGTGGAGGATGCCCCGGCCCCGGCCGTTGATCTCCACCTTGCCCACCACCGCCGCCGTCAGGGCCGCGGCCAGGGCCGCGAGGATCGCCACCAGGAGGGACCAGGTCCAGGGCGGCGACACCCGCGCCAGGGCCCGGCCTTCCTCCACGTCCAGGTAGTGCTCCAGGGCCTCCTGCCGGAAGATTCCCGGGGGCGGCTGCGCTGGAGCGTTTCGATTCTCAATCGTCATCCGATCAACACCCTCACCCCACATGGGCCGCCGGGGCGGAAGGTTCATCCGGCCGGGGAACCTGTCGGTCCTTATGCGGCATGCAATGCACCATGACGGAGCGTCCCCCCATCCCTCTTCCCGAACCCGGCCTGACCCCCGCCCGCCGGCGGCGCATCGCCCTGATCCTCTCGCTGGCCGCGCCCGGCTGCGGCCACCTGTGGGTGGGCGCCTGGGGCCACGCGGTCCTGGCCCAGGCGGGCTTCCTGGCCATCCTGGCCACGGGCTGCGCGGTCACCTTCGCCACCCGCGGCGGCCTTGCGGCAACGACCGCTTCGGCCCTGGCATGGATCGTGGCGGTGGCCCTCCATGCGCGGCAGGCCGCCGACAAGCGCGCGGGCCGCGTCCATTGGGGCCCGGCCCTGCTGGCGCTCGTCCCCTTGAACCTCCTGGTGGAACCCGGCCTCGTCACCCGCACGGCCCCCATGGGGCGGTTCCTGATCCAGCGGGTCGAAACCTCCGCCATGTCCCCGACCCTCCTCCCCGACGAGCGCATCGTCGTGGACAAGCGGTGGTACCGCGGCCGGCCAGTCCTTCACCACGATCTGGTGGTCATGCCTCCCCCCGGCCAGGGCCAGGGCCCCTGGGTGCTGCGGTGCGTGGCCCGCGCCGGCGACGAGGTGGAGGTGCGCTCCGGGGTCTGCATGGTCAACGGCGTCCTGGCCTCGCGGCTGGATTCCAGTCCTCCCGGCGGGGACATGGGCGAAGGGGTCTGGGTCATGACGGAGGGAGAACTGTTCTGCCTCGGTGACAACCACGCGGCCAGCTTCGACAGCCGCCACTTCGGACCCGTGCGCGAGGATTCCGTGCGGGGGCGGCCCCTCTACGTGCTCGCCTCCCCCGACGCGAACCGTCTGGGCATGGCGCTTTGACGCAGGTTCCGGCAAGGGGATAATGCGGTAATCCCCGGAGCCGACTTGCCCTATCGAATCACTTCCCTGGTCCGGCCTTGCCTGATGGCACTGGCCGCCGCCGTTCCGTGCGCGGGTCATGATCTGCCGGTGCCCGGCCATGGGACGCTGAGGCTCACCCTGCCCCCGGAATGGACGGAGGCGGTCCGGGTTTCCTCCGGCAACCTGCCGCCCACCTTCGCGTTCGAGCGGGGAGGCCCGCTCCGGGCCACCCTCCAGGTGACGGCCATGTGGAGCCCCAAGGGCGAGGCGGACTTCACGTCCAAGGAGAGGATCGCCTCCTTCACCCTCGCCACGCAGTCGGTCATCAAGGCCACGGCGGTGGAAAAGGAGCTCCCGTTGCGGCCCATGGAAGGGGCGCGGGGAACGGGCTTCACCTACGAAGCCACGGACCGCGACTACAAGGCCCCGGCCGGTGAGCCCAGGCCCGGTGATTTCCCCATCGTCACCCAGGGCGTGCTGGGCGTCGACCGGCTCCTCGTGACCTTCACGATCCTCTCCGACGCCAAGGGCGACGGGGCCGTGCAGGAGGCACTGGCCGCCCTGGCGAAGATGGCCCCCGTGTCCCAACTCACCCGCGTTCAAGGTGCCGGCGTGGACCTGCGCATGGACCTGGAGGGCCTCGTCAAGAAGGACGGCGAGAAGCAGCTGCACGGTGACTACAGCCAGGTCGCCTTCTACACCTCCGAGCGCCAGGGACTCAATTTCTCCATCCTCGTGGACAACCTCAACGGAATGGACCTCGCGGACCTGGAGAAGGCCGGCATCAGCCAGAGTCAGGGCGCGCTCAAGCTTCTGGCCGGCCATCAGCCCGTGTCCACGAAGGTGGCCAGCCCCGAGGGGTTCCTCGTTACCTTCCCGGTGGCCCTTCCGACGGAGGCGAAGATAGGGGGGTACTTCATGCAGCAGTGGTATTTCGAGACGATCCACCGGGGCAGATGGCTCGAATTCCACTTCTCCAGGATCTGCAAGGACGGCGAGGACCTGGGGGAGGTCCAGGCCGAGGTGGAGCGGAGGGTGCGGTCGGTGCGGGAGGGCGCGGGGGACTGACGCCTCCGGCCCCTTCCCGCACAGCGTCGATGCCAACGCCGGGTACGGCTCTTCGGACCCGGCTTGCGGCCTGGGCGGGGCACCGGAGAACAACACTGAGACATTTCTCATTTGATGGCAGGGTTGAAGAAAGCCGGTTCAAAGGAGTTTCGCTGTCTCGCTAGGTACGACCTTGATTTCGTTATTTTTTCGTCTATAATTCACATAATCAACACGCGTGCAACAAGGCCAGCCTCTCTTTTTATTTATTTAATTATTTCATATCAATAATTATATTTTTTTCTGAATCTTGACTTATGCCCAAACTGACATACGCTTATCCCAGTGAGGTCAAGCCTCTGGTTTGGCTGAGCACGGTAATCTCCACCCCTCCCCTCTCCGACCAAGCCCGCAAGGAGGCGGGCCTCCTTCTTCGGCAAATCCAGAAAGGGGTGACGGTGACCTTCCCGAGTTCTAGGCCAATGCCCAGCATTGGTGCGAGGTGTCATGAACTTCGGATCCAAGATCGGAATGATTCCTGGCGAATAATCTACAGGATCGAATCCGACGCCATCCTGATCCTCGATTCCTTTTCCAAGAAATCCCAAAGGACCCCAGGGAACGTAATTGTCAAATGCAGGGCCCGGCTTGCCAGCTACCTTGCACAAATTCGTTAGGAACAATCATGGACAGAGCAAAACAACGCAAGCTTGAGGCTGCCGGCTGGACCGTTGCCGGAGCGCAAACCTTTCTCGGCCTTTCGGATGAGGAAGCTGCGGTTATTGAAATTAAGGTCGCCCTCGCTCACTTACTGAAGACGTGCAGGGAGGAGCACCACCTGACCCAAGTTGACGTGGCACGGCGTCTCGGTTCAAGCCAATCCCGTGTCGCGAAGATGGAGGCCGCCGATTCATCGGTTTCCATGGACCTCCTCATCCGCTCCTACTTGAACCTCGGGGGATCCCGCAGGGACCTGGCAACCGCGGTTGCGGGCAAATGACCGGAGGCTCGGTCCCCGTCCCAATTTGTTAAACCAATCATTTCCCCCCGGGTCCAAGTTCTCCAGTGGGCTCGGAGGCCTGGGGGGATTGCCATGAAGCTTTTCGCTTCAGGATCACGCTGTGTGCCCGCGTTGATAGGGCTTGGCTGGATGCTGGGATGTGGCGGGGGAGGTGGCGCCGCCCTCGATTCCAACGTCGCACCTCCCGTGGCCGCCTTCACCGTATGCCCGGCGACGGGGACGGCTCCCCTTGCCGTCGCCTTCACGGACAGCTCCACGGGGTCCATCACCGCCCGTGCCTGGTCCTTCGGCGATGGCGGCACCAGCACGTCCACCAGCCCGTCCCACACCTTCACCGCGGCCGGGAGCTATACGGTCGCCTTGACCGTCACGGGGCCCGGCGGCACGGACACCCTCACCCGGGCGGCCTGCGTGGTGGCCGGCGCCCCGGCGGCTTCCACCGCCTGGCGCTTCGCCATGGTGGGAGATACCCACGTGCAGAGCGGCGCCTATGCCATCCCGGCCGAAATCGCCACGGCCATGGCGGCCGACCACCCCTCGCTGGTCCTGGTGGCGGGAGACATCGTCGACGCGGGTTCCGGAGCGAACGCAGTTACGCTCACGACCCAGTTGCAGCTCTTCCAGACAGTCATGGCGCCCCTCACCAGCGCGGGCATTCCCGTCTACCCCATCCGCGGCAACCACGAGGACGATTCGGTGAAGGGCGGCGACGACGCGGCCACCTGGAACGCGGTGTTCTCCGGCGCCAGCGCCCTGCCCTCCAATGGCCCGGCCGGGGAGCAGAACCTCACCTACGCCTTCACCCGGAACAACGCCACTTTCATCGCCCTGGACGACTACGTGAACCTCCACCAGGTGAACCAGGCCTGGCTGGATGCGCAGTTCGCGGCGAACACCCACCCCCACGTCTTCGTGTTCGGCCATGAGCCGGCCTTCAAGGTCTTCCACACGGACTGCCTCGACGACTACGCCACCGCGCGGGACACCTTCTGGAAGAGCCTCGCTGGCGCAGGCGCGCGCGTCTACCTCTGCGGGCACGACCACTTCTTCGACCTGGCCCGCATCGACGACGGGGACGGCGCGGCCTCCAACGACCTGTTCCAGGTGGTGGTGGGCACCGGCGGCGGCGACCTCATGGACACGTACAACTACGTGGGCGACAACTCCACCTACACCCCTACGGGTGTCGCGCACCTGATGGTGAACGGCTACCTGCTGGCGGAGGTCAGCGGCACGTCCGACGCGGACCTGGACGTCACGCTGACCTTCAAGCAGCGCACCGTCGCCGCGGGCGGGAGCGTCACCTATGAGCCGGCCTATTCCTGGTCCTACAAGGCCGATGCGCGGCTGACCTACCCCGTGGTGGACACGGGCCAGACGGCCACCTACGATGCGGCGGCCGAAATCACGGCCCCCGCGCCGGGCGCCGCCTTCTATGGCCAGGACGCGCAACACGCGGGGCTCCAGCCCTCCTACCGGGACAACGGCGACGGCACCGTCACCGACCTGAACACGGGGCTCATGTGGGTCAAGGCACGGGGTTCGAAGATGAACTGGGCCTCGGCCGTGGCGGGGGCGTCCTCCTGCGCCGTGGGCGGCTACGCCGACTGGCGGATGCCCACCATCCGCGAGCTGTATTCCCTCATCCTCTTCACCGGGGTCCAGGGGCCCAGCATGACCAGCACCGACGGCTTCGTCCCCTTCATCGACACCACCGCCTTCGACTTCACCTACGGCCCCACCGGCTCAACCACCACGGGGGAGCGGGTCATCGACTGCCAGGACTGGAGCGGCACGGCCTATGCCGGCACGACCATGGTGGCCACCGCCACCGCCTTCGGGGTCAACTTCGCCGATGGTCGGATCAAGGGATATCCTCAGGCCTCCACCAACGATGCTCGCTACGTGCGGTCGAACCCCCGGTACGGCCTGAACGCCTTCAAAGACAACCAGGACGGCACCGTCACCGACACCGCCACGCACCTCATGTGGTCCCAGGCCGACAGCGGCGCTGGCATGACCTGGGAGGCCGCCCTGGCCTGGGTCCAGGCGAAGAACGCCCAGGCATGGCTGGGCCATTCCGACTGGCGCCTGCCGAACACCAAGGAGCTGCAGACCCTCCTCGACTACACCCGCGCCCCCCTGGCCACCGACGTGTCGAAACGCGGTCCCGCCATCGATCCGGTCTTCTCCGTCACGGCCATCACCGACGAGGGCGGCGGCACCGACTACCCCTTCTTCTGGACCAGCACCAGCTTCAAGGACGGCACCCGGGACGGCGTCCCCGCCGCCTACCTCGCCTTCGGAAGGGCCCTGGGCTACATGAAGCTCAACGGAGCCTCCACCTACACCCTCCTGGACGTCCACGGCGCGGGGGCCCAGCGCAGCGACCCGAAGGCGGGGAACGTCACCTCCTACCTTCTAGGTACCGATGCCGCCGGCAAGCCTGTGTATGGAAGGGGGCCCCAGGGGGACGTGGTGCGAATCAGCAATTTCGTCAGGCTGGTGCGCGATCTGCCCTGAACCGGGATGAAGGCAGGCTGGCAGTGCCGGTTATTTCACACTATGATCAGAGTATCCCACCCAGAAGGAATCTCCCCATGACCAGCAAACGTGTGTCGTATACCCCCATCGGGCTCGCCTTGGCCCTCGGTTTCGCAACGCTCCAGGCCCCGGCCCAGGTCCAGGGCGAGGCGCCGGCGGTCCTGAAGGAGCCCAAGGCCCTGACCGGGATGAACCTGGATTTCACGCGCGGGGTCAAGCTGGCCGAGGTCCTCCAGGACCTGGGCAGGCAGTCCGGCGTAAGCATCATCCTCCACGCCTCGGTGGCGGCCAGGGACACCTCCACGTCCGCGGACCTGCGGGGCATGAACTTCCAGATGGCCCTGGACACGCTCATGCTGCAGAACGATCTCTTCTACAAGGTAATGGATCCCACCACCATCATGGTCTTCAAGAAGACGCCCCAGAATATCCAGGAGTTCGAGACCCGGGTCCTGAAGACCTTCTACCTCGTCAACGCGGACGTGGAGTCCACGCGCCAGCACATCAACGCCATCATGCCCCAGGTGAGGGTGTTCCTCGACAAGCGCATCAGCGCGTTGACCATCCTGGCCACTTCCAGCGAGCTCGCCAGGGCCCAGCAGCTCGTCACCGGCCTGGACCGGAGCAGGGGCGAGGTCAGGCTGCAGATGGAAGTCGTGGAAGTGGGCCACAAGGCCTCGGTCGCCGCGGGACTTCTTCCGGCCATCGAAACACCTTCCACCCCGGTCGCACCTGACCGGGCTCTGGCCCGCGTCATGCGGGAGCCCGACAGCAAGGTGCTGGCCAGCCCCGAGGTGCGCGTGGTCGCTGGGGAAGCCGCCGAAGTCAGGTTCGGCCAGAAGGCGGCAACGGCCGCCAAAACGGAGGACACGCCGCAGGCGGGCATCGTTGACGGCCTGGGTGTGAGGATCAAGGTCCGGCCCAGGCTCCACCCCAATCACGAGATCACCCTGGATGTGGATTTCGAGCTCACCGATCCTCCCAAGGCCGGCGAGCCCGGCCCCAAGGAGCGGGTCATCAAGACCACCGTCCACCTCAAGGACGGCGAGACCGTCGTCTTCGGCGGCCTGCCTGAAGAGGAAACGCACGACGGCGCCAAGGCCGCGACCCCCGGGAAGGACAGGAAGGAACGTCTCCTCGTGCTCAAGCCCATGGTGGTGCGCTGGGGCGACCAGTAGGCGGAGAGGCCCCGGGCTTCGTCCGCCTGGTGGTCTCAGGCCTTTATTAACTGCCGGCCTACCCCTAAGGAATCACGAGGACCAATAGCATAAGCCGTTCTGTGGCTTCCCTTCGCGGAGGGTCGCTAGATTTCGAATGGGAGGCCCCGGGCCGGTGCGCATCGCCAACCCCATCTACGACGTGGTGTTCAAGTACCTTCTTGACGATGAGAAGGTGGCCCGGCTCGTGCTTTCCGCCGTCCTGGGCAAGGAGGTGCTCGAACTGCAGTTCCGGCCCACGGAAGTGCACCACAAGGCGGCCAAGCCCGACTTAACGCAACTCCTGGTCCTGCGCATGGACTTCGCCGCCACGGTGCGTATGGAGGACGGCGGCCGCAAGCTGGTCCTGATCGAGATCCAGAAGGCCCGCAGCGCATGGGACGTGCAGCGGTTCCGACGGTATCTGGGCTCCAACGATGCCAACCCGGGTAACGTCTACCAGGATCAAGCCGGGAAGAAGCAGGCGCTGCCCATCGTGACGATCTACTTCCTGGGCGAAGGCCTGGAGTGCGTCGACGTGCCGGTCCTGAAGATCACCCGGCCCTACCTGGACGTGGCCACAGGCGGCGAGGTGCGGATCACCGATCCCTTCGTGGAGGCGCTAACCCACGACGCCATCGTGGTCCAGATCAACCGCCTGAGGAACCGCCGGCGCACCGAACTTGAGCGGCTGCTGGAAGTGTTCGATCAGGGCCAGACGTCCCGGACGGACCCGCACCTGCTGGACATCCTGGAAGAGAATTTTCCCGAGCCTCACCGGGAAGTGCTGTGGCGCCTCATGCGGGCCGGAGCCGAACAGGTCGTGCGGGAAAAGATGGAGGTGGAGGACGACATGCTGGCCGCCTTCCGGGAGCAGGCCCGGGAGTCCTCGGACCTGCGCCAGGCACTGGTCGAGAAGCAACAGGCCCTCGAAAAAATGGACCGCCTGATCGCCGACCGGAATAAACGCCTATTCAGTTGACTCATCCGGCCTGGCAGAACGCAAGGGCGGGATCTTGGTTCATGCTGCCTTGAGCTGTTTCACCCATGAGGTTCTCTGACGCTGGGGCGACCAGATGGCGGGCAGGGATCTCAGCGCGGCTCAGCCGCCCAGGCCACCGCCATGGAGACGGCATAGAGGCCGAGGAGCACCACCGAGAAGAAGACGGTGGTCAGGATCACGTCGCCGGGGGTGAAGAAGGCTGATACCACCAGGATGGTGATGGTGGCGTGGCGGGCGTACTTCAGCATCCCCCGCGCCGTGACCAGGCGGAACCGCGCGAGGAAGAACACCAGCACCGGCAGCTCGAACATGAGCCCCGTGATGGCGAGGGTGGAGAGGAAGAGGTCCAGGTAGGCCTCCATGTGGAGGTTGGCGCGAAGGCCCGCCGACTGGGCCTCCTGGAACAGGATGTTGCCCAGGAACCGGAAGGCCTGGGTGTACGCGAAGGCCAGGCCCAGGGCGAACATGCCCGAGGTGGTCACCAGGAAGGGAATGACCATGCGCCGCTCCCCCTCCCGCAGGGCGGGGCGGATGAAACCCCAGGCCTGGGCCAGCACCACGGGCGCGGCCAGGAAGCACCCCACCCAGAACGCGAGCCGCATGAGGCTGAAGAAGGGCTCCGTCAGGTCCGTGAAGGCCCAGGGGTGCAGGTCCCCGGGCAGGACCTTCTGGTGTTCCGCCATGGCCAGCAGGAAGGGCCGCTGGGCCCATTCCCAGAGCGGGACCCGGAAGGAATAGGCGAGGGCGAAGGCCGCCGCCACCGCCAGGAGGCTCCGGACCAGGCGCACCCGGAGCTCCCGCAGGTGCCCCATGAAGGGCATCGCGGCCTGGATCGGTTCGGCGACGGCGGTCATCCCGGCCCTACTTGCCGTCGCCGGCGGGGGCGGGGGCGGTCAGCTCGCGACTGGCCTTCTTGAACTCCTGGATGCCGCGGCCCAGGGACTTGCCGAGTTCCGGCAGCTTGGAGGGCCCAAAGAAGATCAGCACCGCGACGCCGATCAGGAGGATTTCAGTGATTCCGAGGTTTCCCATGGTGGTCTCCGGGGTCCGAGCCCAGGGCGCGGGCCTGTTGAAGGAAAGGAAGGTGGGACCGCGGCCGCCCCGAAGTTTGCGGGCGGCC
>DBME01000004.1 GCA_002298155.1 Holophagaceae bacterium UBA706
CTGCTCGCCCTGGCCGTGGCCTTCATCTGGGGCCTCAACTACGTGGCCATCGGCCTGGGTCTGCACGGCATCCCGCCCATGGTACTGGCGGCGTTCCGCATGGCGCTGTCGGCGCTGCCGCTGGTGCTACTCCGGCCCCGGCCCCGCCTGCCCTGGCGCCTGCTTGCCGCCTACGCCTTNNACTACGGGGTCCAGTTCGGCTTCCTGTTCGGGGGCATCAAGGCCGGACTGCCGGCCGGGACCGCCTCCATGGTCATGCAGCTGCATGTGTTCATCACCATGGGCCTGGCCCTGGCCCTGCGGGGGGAGCGGCCACGGCCGCTCCAGTGGCTGGGCGCGCTGATCGGCTTCTCCGGCGTGGTGGTGGTGGGCCTGCACATGGCCAGCCGGGGCAGCCTGCTCGGCTTCGCCATGGGCGGCGTGGCCATGGCCGGCTGGGCCCTGGGCAACGAACTGGCCAAGCGCATGGGCCCGGTGGACCTGGTGGCCCTGGTGGCCTGGTCCAGCCTCCTGGCCGCGCCGGTGCTGCTGGGGGCGGCCCTGGCCCTGGAGGGCCCCGGAGCCCTGGGACCGGCCGCCGTGAAGCTGCACACGGGAAAGGGGCTGGGCTTACTGCTGTACCAGGCCTACGCCGCCAACCTGTTCGGTTTCTGGGCATGGTCCTGGCTGCTGCGCAGGCACCCGGCGGCGGTTGTGGCCCCCTGGTCCATGCTGGTTCCCGTGGTGAGCCTGGCGGGAGGTGCGGTTTTCCTGGGCGAGCCGATCACCGCCTGGAAAGCTCAGGCGGCGATCCTGGTGCTGGCCGGGCTGGGCCTGAACCAGGTTGCGGGGCTGGGGCTGGGCGTGCGCCAAACGGCCCTTGAGGATTCCCGCCCCTAGAAACCGTCGTCGGTGGGGCCAGGACAGCTCTGCGGAAATGGGTCGGAGCAGGATGCGCAAATCCCCTCGGCGTACCTCAGCGCCTCGGCGACCTCTGCGTTTGATCAGTTTCTTAACGGTTCCAGTACGTTGGGGCATTGGGTGATGGGTCGCGTGAAGGGGATTCCTTCGAGCGCGGAAAATGGACCATGCGATGGGCCTGGTGCCGGTGATTAAAGTCATTACACCCAGGGGTACGGTCGCCCGTCACTGCCCAGGCCGGCTGCTTCCGGCAGGATGATGCCTGGGAGGTATTCATGGCACAGGTGCTGAAGGAACTGCGGGACCGCATCGGCATCATCACCCTCGACAACGCCGAGAGGCGGAACTGCCTTTCCGAGGCCATGCTCAACGGCATCGAACAGTCCATCCTGGAGCTCACCCAGGAGCATGCTCGTGCCATCATCCTCCGGGCACCCAAGGGCAGCGCCGTATGGAGCGCGGGCTTCGACATCCGCGACCTTCCCGATCCCGGCATCGACCCCCTGGGCTACAACGACGACCTGGCCGTGGCCCTCCGCGCCGTGCAGAACTGCCCCGTGCCCGTCATCGCCATGATCGAAGGCAGCGTCTGGGGCGGCGCCTGCGACTTGGCCGTCACCTGCGACATGGCCATCGGCACCCCCACCGCCACCTTCGCCATCACCCCCGCGAAACTGGGCGTGCCCTACACCACCACCGGCCTCATGCGCTTCATGAGCGTCATGCCCATGCACATCGTCAAGGAGATGTTCTTCACCGCCCAGCCCGTCAGCGCCGCCCGCGCGCGGGAACTGGGCCTCCTGAACCACCTGGTGGAACCCGAGGACCTTGAGACCTTCACCCTCGACCTGGTGGCCCGCATCCTGGACAACTCCGCCCTGGCCATCCGCGTCCTCAAGGAACAGTTGCGCGTACTGGGAAATTCCTACTCCATGAGCCCCGAGACCCAGGAACGCATCCAGGGCCTCCGGCGCAGCGTCTACCAGAGCCCGGACTACAGCGAAGGGAAACGGGCCTTCCACGAAAAGCGGAAGCCCGTGTTTCCCAGCAGCCATCCTGAGGAATGAAGCCCAAGGTCATCCGGCTCGTGCCAGCCCGGTTGTGGGTTTTCCAATACTTGCCATCAGGGAATGATTCCCATGGCGGCGCAGATCCATGACCCGTCAGGCGTGAAACGTCACGGTTCGCTGAATCTAGGATGAATGCCCTATCTCATCCTGGGTTACCCTTGCATATGGTCCGGCCCACGTGGAACCTTACGCGCAGTAGGAAAACAGCCGCCGGCATCGTCGCCGGATCCCTTCTACGGTGGTCCGCCGCCCTGGCACTGACGCTCCTCTCCGTGGCGGCGCGGGCCCAGGATCCCTACGTCCTCTGCCAGCCCGCGCTGCGCATGTACGACTCCCATCACGGTCTGCCCGCGGACACCGTCCATTCCCTGCTCCTGGATTCCTCGGGCACCCTTTGGGCGGGCACGCTCGAAGGTCCCGCCCGGTTCAACGGCCGGGGCTGGGAGTCGGTGCACCTTCCCGACAGCAGCCCCTCCAACTACATCCGCGCCCTGCTGCGGGACCATTCTGGCGCGCAGTGGTTCGGGACCCAGGACGGCGGCCTCTGGCGGCTGAAGGACGACGCATGGACGAATTTCACGGCGGCCCGGGAGCTTCCCTCCAACCGCGTCAACTGCCTCCTGGAAACCCAGGCGCCCGGCGGCGGGCACGTGCTCTGGGTGGGCACCGGCGGCGGCATCGCCCGGTTCGCGGACGGCACCTGGACCATCGCCACCCGCTCCCATGGCCTCGCCAGCGACTTCATCTGGAAGCTGAAGGAGATCAAGGACCCCGACGGCAAGCCCCGCCTGTGGGCCGCCACCCAGGGGGGCCTTTGCATGCAGGAGGGCGAGGCCTGGCGCACCATCGGCACGGCCGAAGGCTTCCGCGGCGGCACCACCAACGACATCCTTGAATCCTGGGACGCCGACGGGCGGCGGCACATCTGGGTGAGCTGCTGGGGCTTCGGCGTGGCCTCCTGGGACGGCCGCACCTGGACGCACTTCGAGGCCCCCAGCGCCTTCCCCAGCCGGTTCCCAACCTCCCTGTGCGCGGCCGCCGGCACCGTATGGGCCGGGACCTTCGACAACGCCCTGGCCTGGTTCGACGGAACGGCTTGGCGCGCCCTGGGGCAGGCGGAGGGCAACCCGGTCACCGGCGTCTACGCCCTGGTGGACATCCCCTTCGGCAAGCCGAGCCTGGTCCTGGGGACCCGGGGATCGGGGGTGGCCTTCCTGGACCTGGGCGGCTGGCGGACCCTGGACGTGCGCATGGGCCTGCCCAGCAACGAGGCCACCAGCTTTGCCGAGACCCAGGACGCCTTCTGGATCGGCACCTCCAAGGGCCTCGTGCGCTGGGACGGCAAGCGCGGGCCCCAGGTCGAGCGCATGGGATCCGCCGCCGCGCCCGACTACTTCAACAGCCTCCTGGTCACCCGCGGCGACGGGGGGCGCGAGACCCTGTGGGCGGCCACCCTGCGCGGCGTCTATGAGCGCGCGCCGGGAGGCTGGCGACTCCACCGGGACCTGCCCATCCTGCAGGGATCCGTCCACTGCCTCCTGGAGACCCGCGCCAAGGACGGGACGCCGACCCTGTGGGCCGGGTCGGACCTGGGCTTGGCCTGCTTCCGGGGCGGCGCGTGGCATGTTTGCCTGCCCGAACCCGGGCGGGCTCCGATCATCGTCAACGCCCTGTGCGCCACCCGGGATTCCGACGGCGAGCCGGTGGTGTGGGCCGGAACCCGCAACCACGGCGTGGCGAGCCTCCGAGGAGGCCGCTGGTCCTGGTCCGGGGACGGCTCCGGCCTGCCGAACCTCTCGGTGTACGCCCTGGCCGCCACCTCCGGCACCACCGGCGGCACCTGGCTCTGGGCCGGCACGCCGGGAGGAGGCATCGCCCGGCTCCGGGCCGACCTCCCCGGCGCCCGATGGGAGACCTTCAGCAGCCGCACCACCCCGGGCTTCCTCTCCAATTCCATCTCGGGACTTCTCGCGGGCACCGGAGGGCGGCTCTACGCCTCCACCACCAAGGGCGTGCTGCGCATCACCCTCACCGAGGCCGGTGGGGTCCCCACGCCGGTGTCCGTGGAGAACTTCACCACCGACGACGGCCTGCCCACCAACACCGTGACCTTCAACTTCCCCTACGAGGACCACCGGGGCCGCATCTGGATCGGCACCCCCAAGGGAGCCGCGGTTCTGGACCCCGCCCGGGAATCCAAGCTCCCCGCCCCCGGACGGCCCCGCATCCTTCGGGTGCGCGCCGGTGCCCGGGACATGGCCGTGGAAGGTCCCTTCGAATTCGGCCACAAGGACCGGCGCCTGGTCTTCGAATTCGCCCTGCGGTCCTTCCACCGGCCGGAGGACGTGCGCTTCCGCACCCGGCTCGTGGGCCTCGAGGGTGAGCCCACGCCCTGGCAGAACGAGGGGAGGCGGGAGTTCACGGGCCTCGGGGCCGGCCGCTACATCCTCCGGGTGTGGGCCATGGACTACGCGGGACGGATCACCGACCCCGTGGACGTGCCCATCCGGATCCTGCCCCCTCCCTGGCTGAGCCCCTGGGCCAAGGCCCTCTACCTGGTGCTCGGCGCGGCCTCGGCGATGGGGTTCTACCGGTGGCGCACCCGGCGCCTCCAGATCCGGAACCGGGTCCTTCAGCGGGCCGTGGAGGCGCGAACCGAGGTGATCCGCAAGCAGAGCATGGACCTGGCCCGCAGCAACCAGGAACTGGCGTACCTGGCCACCTACGACACCCTCACCTACGCCCACAACCGCCGTTCGGGCATGGACCTCCTGGAAGACCGCATCCGGCTGGTGCTCCGGCGCCAGGACGGACTGGCCATCGCCTTCGTGGACATTGACAACCTGAAGATGACCAACGACACCTTCGGCCACAAGGCCGGTGACCGCCTGATCGTGACCGTTGTCGAGGCCCTGCGCCGCACGGCGCGGGCCACCGACGTGATCTGCCGCCTGGGCGGAGACGAGTTCCTGGTGATCTTCACCGGGGCCGGCGGCGAGGAGGCGCGGCACATCATGGAGCGCGCCGACGAGGATCTGGCGACCCATCCCCTGCAGGAGATCCAGCCCCTGGCCACGGAGATGAGCTGGGGCGTGCTGGAATACGACGTGCAGGCCCGGCCGACCCTGGAGGAGTTTCTGGAACAGGCCGACAAGGCGATGTACGACCAGAAGAAGCGCAAGAAGCCCCACCGGCCTTCCTGATCAGAGGCTTCCGTCCCCCGCCGGGAGCACGAACCGGATCCGGGCGCCAGCCAAACGGCGCGGCCTTGACCCGCGCGTAGGGTTAGCCAAGGCCATCCGGGCCGGCCAGGGTAAGGGCGGCACCAAGGACGGCTCCGACACGCCTGGCTTGTTACGTCCGTTTTACGTTTGATCGAGGGCGATTTCCACATACTGGGTCCAGCAGGCAAATCAGCCCGTGGAGCGCCCCGATGAAACCAGCCTTCCTCACCCTCCTGATGTCTCTGGTGGCTTCCACGCTGCCGCTCCCGATGCGAGCGCAGGAAACGCCGACCTGCGCGGCACCTTTCGTGACGCCCACGATGGGTGGGATCAGGGGGAGAATCGTGGATGATAGAGGACGTGCCATCGCGAATTTTCTAATGACGGCCGTGGCGGAAGACGGACGGAAATGGCAAGTCCATACCAATGGTTTCGGCGCCTTCCGTCTTGGCTTGCTTCCCGTGGGCACCTATAGGCTTCTTGGCAGAAGCGACCGGAATCACATGGACCGCGTGGACGGCCT
The DNA here is from genome assembly GCA_002298155.1 of Holophagaceae bacterium UBA706. GTDB lineage: Bacteria > Acidobacteriota > Holophagae > Holophagales > Holophagaceae > Mesoterricola. The sequence goes on from DBME01000004.1 coordinate 5,718, forward strand.
TGTGGTTCATGCTGGTGCTTGGCTGGTAGCTACAAATGACCCATGGGCTGGATGTGGTGTTGGTCGGGAAATTGTGGTTTATCTTGCGGATCATGTGCGTTGGTACGATTTCACCCAAGGATCCACAACCGCATTTTCCAGGGAGGAACTCGACCGACTCCCTGTCCGTTGATGTGACAACCCTCCCCTTGCGCTGGTGCGCGGGCTCAATCAGCCCGGGCGCGGTTCCCCCGGGAGGGATTCGGCGCGATCATCCTCCTCCAGGAGACCGCACATGCGCCCCGCCCCCCTCAAGGATCCCCAGACCTGGCTCTACCCCCCCGTGGAGCCCTACGACACCGGCAGGCTGAGGGTCTCCGGCCCCCACGAGCTCCACTACGAGCAGTGCGGGAATCCCTCGGGAAAGCCGGTCGTGTTCCTGCACGGGGGCCCGGGAGCCGGGACCAGCCCGCAGCACCGGCGGTTCTTCAACCCGGAGCGGTACCGCATCGTCCTGTTCGACCAGCGGGGATGCGGGCGGAGCACGCCCATGGCCTGCATCGAGGCCAACACCACCTGGGACCTGGTGGACGACATCGAGACTCTCCGTCGGCACCTGGGAATCCCCGCCTGGCAGGTGTTCGGCGGATCCTGGGGTTCCACCCTCGCCCTGGCCTACGCCCAGGCCCATCCCGAGGCAGTGACGGAGCTGGTGGTCCGGGGCATCTCGCTCATGCAGCGCTGGGAGAACGCGTGGCTCTTCGGGGGCGGTGCGGGGACGATCTACCCCGACGCCTGGGAGGCGTTCCGGGAGGCCATCCCCGAGGGCGAACGGGACGACCTGCTGGGGGCCTACCACCGCCGCCTCATCGATCCCGACCCCGCGGTGCACCTCCCTGCCGCCCGGGCCTGGGTGGCCTGGGAGGACGCCACCTGCATGCTCATCCCCGAGGCGCCCTCCGCCGCCGATCCCGACGCCCAGGCCCTGGCCTGCGCCCGCCTGGAGTGCCACTACTTCCTCAACGACGGCTTCCTGCGCCACGAGGACCAGCTGCTGGAGGACATGCCCAGGATCCGCGCCATCCCCGGGGTGATCGTGCAGGGCCGCTACGACGTCATCTGCCCCCTGCGCAGCGCCTGGGCCCTGCACCGGGCCTGGCCCGAGGCCGACCTGGTCATCAGCCCGGACGCCGGCCACAGCGCCTTCGACCCGCCCAATTGCCGGGCGCTGGTGGCGGCCACGGACCGGTTCGCCCCGGCCCGCTGACCGGTCATCCGGCACCCTCTGAAAGGGGAACCCCGCGCGGCAACGCCACCTACCTGGCACGACGGCCTGGGCCACCATGGCCTGCTGGTCGCCGGAATTTCCAGTGAATAGCAAGGGAGCGCACAGGCGAAACCGCCCATGCGCTCCCTTGGTCGATACCTTCCTGTGGGATCCTAGAACCGGTAGGCCACGCCCAGGTCGATCTCGCCGAGGGTGGATTCCTGGATCTTGGTCTGGGTGTAGCGGAGGTTGAGTTCCCAGGTGGTGTTCAGGGCGTAGCCCGCGCCCAGGGAGATGCCCAGGCGGGTGGTGTCCCAGCTGTCGCTCGGGCCGCCCGAATCCGCGCTCACGTGGAACTGGCGGGCCGCGAGGCCGGCGGCGAGGTAGATACCCTTGCGCTCACCGGCGGGGTAGAAGAGGTAGTCCACACCCAGGCTGCGGGTGGACCAGGTGTGGTGCAGGTCGGGGTAGGGGTAGTCGGATTCGGTCTGCTCGGGGAAGGTGATGTAATCCAGGCGGGGCCGCAGCACGTGGCCGCCCTTCACGGGCACGTCCAGGAACACGCCCAGGCCGAGCCCGGTGCCGCTGCCAACGGAGGTCTTCCAGTCGTTCTGCGGGATGCCGACGTTCAGCTGGAGGCCGAAGTCGGCGGCGGAGGCGAAGGAGCCCGCGGCCAACGCCAGGGCGAGGATTGAGGTACGGGAAAGCTTCATGACGACGCTCCTTGAACCGGGAGGCCCGGGATCATGGTTGTGGGATGGATCCAGGATCCCACAATGGATTCGCCCAGGGAGTCAATTGACGCATCTTCGTGCACATCGTCACGTTTTTTTACCGGGAACGCCCCCCAGATCAGGGCGGCTTCCGGCTCCTCAACCTGGGGCACGACCTTGGATCGAAGTCTGGCCTTGGGCGCGAGGACCCCGTATAAAGTGAAACGCCCCGAGGCGGGGGCGTTTCGTGTGGGATGTTTTGGCGGGGTTGATTAGGTGGGTAGTGTCTTGCGGGAGTCCCCGAACATGGGGGACTGGTTTGAATGAAGGGACAAATGGTGGCGTGAAGCTCCTGGGTTCCTTGAGCGGCAAGCCGGTCAGGGAGGAGCACCTCACCTGGAAGCATACGCCCTTGTGCCCCCTCCATCAATCCCGGCCGTAAACATCCTCAAGTCTTTCAATATCTTCTTCGTCAAAGGTCCCCAGGCTGATCTCCAGGACCCGCACGGGGGTGGAGCGCGCGGCTTCGCAGCTGAGGCGGTGGACGCTGCCGGCGGGGAGCCAGATCTGGCTGCCCTTGTCGGGGGTGAGGATCCGGCCGTCCAGTTCCACCACGACGCCGGTGTCCAGGGCCACCCACAGCTCGTTGCGCTGCTTGTGCTTCTGGAGGCTCAGCTTGGCGCCGGGGTTGCACGTGAGGATCTTCACGGTGCAGGGGGTGTTGAGGACGAACTGGTCGAAGGAGCCCCAGGGCTTGTCGACGTGCACGGTGGCGGGTTTCTGGGTCATGGCGGCCTCTACAGGAGATCTTTGCGGCCCAGGGCCGCGAGTTTGTCCACGATGAGCTTCACGTCCTGGGCGCGGTCCTTCCTGCAGATGAGCAGGGCGTCGGCCTCGTCCACGATGATGAGGTCCTCCAGGCCGGAACCGGCGATGAGCCGCTTCCCGCCGAAGATGGCGCAGTTGGTGGACTCCAGCAGGATGGCGTCGCCCTGCACCATGTTGCCGCTTCCGTCGGCCTCATGGAACTCCACCACGGCGGGCCAGCTGCCCACGTCGGACCAGCGGAACCGTGCGGGCACCACGGCCACCCGGTCGGACTTCTCCATGAGGGCGTAGTCGATGCTCAGCTTCGGCAGGCGGCCATAAGCCTTGCCCAGCTTGGCGGGATCGGCGCCGGCCTGCATCCACTCGTCCAGGGGGGCCAGGATCTCCGGGCAATGGGCCTGGAGCTCGGCGCGCAGATCCTGGAGGGTCCACACGAACATGCCCGCGTTCCAGAAATGGCGGCCGGATTCGAGGTACTCCACGGCCGTCTCGTACTGGGGCTTCTCACGGAAGGCGATGGCGCCCAGGACCGGCCCGTCGCCCTCGGTCTCGATGTAGCCGTAGCCCGTCTCGGGATAGGTGGGGCGGATGCCGAAGGTGACCAGGTCGCGCTTGTCGCGGGCATGGCTCACGGCCAGGTCCACGTCCTCCAGGAAGAGGTCCTTGTCGCCGATCCAGGCGTCGGCGCTGAGAACCACCATGACCCCGTCGGGCGTCTTGCGCTCGATGATGGCCAGGGCCAGGGCGAGGCAGGGCGCGGTGTTGCGGCCCTCGGGCTCCACCAGCACGTTGGCCGGGGGAAGCTGGGGAAGCATGCGCCGCGTGTCGGCGGCCAGCTCCTCGGTGGTGACGATGTAGATGTCCTCGGGCAGGAAGGACGGCGCGAGGCGGCTCACGGTGGCGTTGAGCAGCGTCTCCTCGCCCACCATGGCCAGGAACTGTTTCGGGCGGCTGCCCCGGGACCTCGGCCAGAACCGCGTCCCTCGCCCCCCGGCCATCACGACAGCGACTTTCCGGGGGCCTTTCTTTTTTGGGGTCATGGACTTGTACCTGTGGAAGCGGAACTAGCGCGCCAGGACACCCGCCAGGGTAGCCAATTCCTTGGGAGGGTTGGGCTTGGGATCACGAATGCGGGAGAAGGGAATCGAGATGAGGTCTCCGGCCTGGCTGCCCAGGTAGAAGGACTTCTCGCCCGCGGCGAGGCGTTTGACGGCCTCGGCGCCCCACATGCTACCCCAGATGCGGTCGATGGCGGTGGGACTCCCGCCCCGCTGGATGTGGCCCAGGACCACCACGCGGAGGTCCAGGGAGTACTCGGCGCGCAGACGCTCGCTGATCTGATAGGCGCCGCCCGTGGCGTCGCCCTCGGCCACCACGACGATGCTGGAACGCTTCCCGCGCTCCCAGCCGGCCTTCAGCTGGGTGACGAGGGCCTCGTAGCCCTTGGCCTCGGCCTCGGGGTAGAGCACCGCCTCGGCGCCGCAGGCGATGGCCGTGTTCACGGCGATCATGCCCGAGGACCGGCCCATGACCTCCACCAGGAAGAGCCGCTCGTGGGCGCTGGCGGTGTCCCGGATGCGGTCGATGGCCTGCACCGCGGTGTTCAGGGCCGTGTCGAAGCCCAGGGTGCGGTCGGTGCCGGGAAGGTCGTTGTCGATGGTGCCCGGGATGCCGGCGCAGTTGATGCCGTGCTCGCGGTTGAGGAGCTCGGCGCCGGTGAAGCTGCCGTCGCCGCCGATGACCACCAGGGCGTCCACACCCGCGTCACGCAGGTCCTCGGCGGCCTTGGCGCGCACGGCCGGCAGATGCCAGGCGTCGCAGCGGGCGGTGTTCAGGATCGTGCCGCCCCGCTGCAGGATGTTCGCGCAGTTGCGGGAGGTGAGGGGACGCCAGTCCTGCTCGACCAGCCCCTGGAAACCTCTCCAGACCCCGTAAACGCTGATATTAAGTGCATCCGCTTGCCTTACAACGGCCCGGATGGCCGCGTTCATGCCCGGTGCATCTCCCCCCGACGTAAGTACGGCTATTTTCAACCCTTCCCCTTTTTCTTCGATTTCCGGCCAGCTTTGGCCGGTTGTTTAGCTGCTTTGCTGGACTTGGTGGCTTTCGCCGCCTTGACGGCGCCGCCCTTGGAGGCCTTGCCGGCGTGCTTGCGGGACTTGGTGGGGCGGTAGCCCCGGGTGTCCTTCACATGCGTTTCGGGGGGCGGCAGCGGCGGCGGCTCGACGATGCCGCGGGGCACCGGGGGCAGGTCGCCTTCGCCGATGCCCTGGGCCTGGGCACGCTCGGAGCGCGCCTTCATGACGGGGTCGCCGGGGACCTGCGCCGTGAGGATATAGCTGCCGAGGAGAAGGGTGAGGACGCTCGCTTTTCGTAGTGGGACCATTCGCCGGACTCCAAGGCCTTCACCTACACCATAGCGCAGGTGGGCCTCCGGACGAAATCACCCCTGCTTGGCGGCACGGAGTTTCGAGAAAAATTCCGCGATAATCGCGTCCGCTTCGGGCTTCACCTGGTCCGCTTCCTGGACCGCACGCTCGAGGATGTCCCGGCCGGAGGAGGCCGCCGCGAACGTCTCCTGGGCCATGGGCTGGAGGTTCTTGAGGATGTATTCGGAGACGTCGATCAGGCGGTGGCCCACCTTCTCCAGCTTCTGGCGGACGATGTCCTGGTACTGGAAAAGGTCGTAGACGCCCTGGACGTTGTAGGTGCCGTTATCGGCGTGGAGGGCGATGCTTTCCATCTTGTCGATGAGGTTGGTGAGATCGTCGGACGGGGGCACGATGCGCTTGAGAATTTCCTGGCAGTCCCGGGCCAGCACCTGGATCTCCTCGAAGCTGTTCTGGACCACCTCCATCTGGGAGATGACGCGCTCCGCGCCGCCCTCCTGCTCATGGGCGATCTGGATGAGCTGATCCGGAATCGCTGGCGTTCTCGACGGACCGGGCGCGTTTTGCTCGTTCATGTATGCCCCATGATATGGATTATCTTGACCCATAACATTATCGTCCACCACAGTTTCCACCGTTAGGAATCCCATCGGCGGATTTTCCCCCCCTCGCGCTACACTCCCCTAGGGCCATACCTCTGTCCCGATGCCGGAGCGATCATGTCAACTATTCCCGAACCCAATTCTGCCGCTGGCTCCATCATGGACAAGTGCCTCCTGCCCTTCCCGGCGTCGGAAAAGACCTACGTCACCGGTTCCCGGCCCGACCTCCGGGTTCCCGTCCGGCGGGTCAACCTCCATGCCACCAAGGACTTCAACGGCGTCCTGACCCCCAACGCCCCCCTGGACCTCTACGACACCACGGGCCCCTACACGGATTCCGCGGTGACCATCGACCTCGCCCATGGCCTGACGCCCCTGCGCCAGCCCTGGATCCTGGAGCGGGGCGACGTGGAGCAGCTGCCCGGCGCCACCAGCCTCTACCGCAAGCTGCGGGAGCGGGATCCCGAGCTCGACCGCATCCGCTTCCACGCCGAGCGCCAGCCCCTGCGCGCCCGGGCCGGGCGGAACGTCAGCCAGATGCACTACGCCCGCAAGGGCATCATCACCCCTGAAATGGAGTTCATCGCCATCCGCGAGAACATGGGCCGCGACGCCGCCGGCATGGGCAGCCGCATCACCCCCGAGTTCGTGCGGGACGAGGTGGCCCGGGGCCGGGCGGTCATCCCCTGCAACATCAACCACCCCGAATCCGAGCCCATGATCATCGGCCGGAACTTCCTGGTGAAGATCAACGCCAACATCGGCAACTCCGCCGTGGCCTCCACCATCGAGGAGGAGGTCGAGAAGATGGCCTGGTCCATCCGCTGGGGCGCCGACACGGTCATGGACCTCTCCACCGGCGAGAACATCCACGAGACCCGGGAATGGATCCTGCGCAACTCCCCCGTGCCCATCGGCACCGTCCCCATCTACCAGGCCCTGGAAAAGGTGGGCGGCAAGGCCGAGGAGCTCACCTGGGAGATCTTCCGGGACACCCTCATCGAGCAGGCCGAGCAGGGGGTGGACTACTTCACCATCCACGCCGGGCTGCGCCTGGCCCACGTTCCCCTCACGGCCAAGCGCATGACGGGCATCGTCAGCCGGGGCGGGTCCATCCTGGCCAAGTGGTGCCTGGCCCACCACCGGGAGAACTTCCTCTACACCCACTTCGAGGACATCTGCGAGGTCATGAAGGCCTACGACGTGGCCTTCTCCCTGGGGGACGGCCTGCGCCCGGGCTCCACCGCCGACGCCAACGACGAGGCCCAGTTCGCCGAGCTGGATACCCTGGGCGAACTGACCAAGGTCGCCTGGAAGCATGACGTCCAGACCATCATCGAAGGCCCCGGCCACATCCCCATGCACCTGATCAAGGAGAACATGGACCGGCAGCTGGACGTGTGCGGCGAGGCGCCCTTCTACACTCTGGGCCCCCTCACCACGGACGTGGCCCCGGGCTACGACCACATCACCAGCGCCATCGGCGCCGC
>DBME01000413.1 GCA_002298155.1 Holophagaceae bacterium UBA706
ACCGGTACGCTCACTGATGCTTGAACGCCCTAGGGTCTCGCCATCGCCCCAAGGGCCTTCCTCCCCAAGGCCATGCCCGGCTTCTCGATGTGCCGGAAGGCCAGGGAGGACAGGCCCAGCGTCAAGGCGCCGGCGACCACCGCCACGCCAGGTCCCAAAGCCAGATGCAGCTTGGCCAGGACGAGGCTGACCCCGAAGTAGGCGATGGGATGCACCAGGTAGAGGGCGTAGCTCACGTCCCCCAGCCACACCAGCGACGTCCGCACCCATCCGGCCGCCACGGCGCAGGGGGCCGCGGCCCACACCAGGCCCACGGAGAGGAGGACGTAGAGGTACCGGTGCCAGCCCAGCACCAGGACCACCTCGTCGCCGTGCACGTCCGCGGCGCCGATGAATGCCGCCACCAGCCCCAGCAGCACGGCGGCCTTGGCCCGGGACGGCCACCGCCCCAGGCGCTTCCGGAGTGGCACGCCCAGCCCGCCCAGGAGGAAGAAGAACAGGTGGTTCGCCGGCGCCACGTAGCTCGGCCAGAGGTCCGGCATCCCCCCTTCCATCAGGGCCAGGCGCCGTTCCACGAGGACCAGGGCGAGGGCCGACAGCAGGACGAGGCCCCACCGCGTCCCCGGCCGCCGGACTCCCCAGAGCAGGAGAGGGAAGAGGGCGTAGAAGACCATCTCCACACCGATGGACCACCCGCCCACAACCAGGGAGTGCGAAGGCGCGTAGACCCCGAACGTGAACGTGAAGTTGCCCGCCAGGTCCCCCCAGGAGACGCTTTTGCCCGCCAGATGCTTGTAGCCCAGGCTCACCAGCGCGCAGCCGTAGTAGAGGGGCGCGATGCGGAAGAAACGCTTGAGCCAGAAGGCCCGCACGTCCTGGAGGGTCCCGCGCATGTCCCCGTAGACGTAGAACATGGAGAAACCGCTGATGCAGAAGAAGATTTCCACGCCGTACAGGCCGATCTTCTTGAGGAGGAGACCCCCGGCGGGTCCCTCCAGGAGGCCCGTCCAGCCGGCGTAATGGTAGATCATCAGGCCCAGGGCCATGAGGCCCCGGAGGATGTCCAGCGCTTCGATGCGGTCCCGCGTCATGGAACCGCCGGCGCCGGCGCGGCCAGGGCGGGGCGCGGCCTGCGGAACACGAACATCATGAAGAGGGCGTACGCGAAACAGAAGGACACGGGACCCAGACCCTCCAGGAAGAACATGGGGATGCTTGCCAGCCAGAAGCCCAGGTAGTCGGCGTAGCGGAACTTGTTCAGGACCACATAGACCAGGAGGAACACGGCCAGCAGGAAGAGGAGCGTGTAGCACACCGCCCGCAGGTAGTTCCCGTAGTACCAGGACACGATGATCGTGTTCCGGGCGAAGGAGTTGATGATCATGTTTTCCGAGACGATGGGCACCACCGTGTCCACCGCCGAGTCCGTATCGAAGAACTCGCGCTTCTGCAGAATGGAGATGACGAAACCGGTGCTCAGCACGCCGGTGACCACCAGGAGCGCGGGATGCCGGGCGAGCTTGCCGCCATGCCTCCACAGGACAATGAAGAGCCAGGCCATGACCACCCCCGAACTGAGGTTGGCCAGGAGGGCCGACAGGGCGAACAGCGGCAGGTTCCTGCGCACATGGTCGTGCAGGAACAGGTAGCCGATGCCGCACATGCACAGCACGGCCCGGTACCCGAAGGGGAAGATCGCGTAGAAGAGCAGCGGCTGGGCCCAGTGGTGGCGGCCGGTGGGGCCCTTGGCCAGGAGGATCGGCAGCACGTAGAGCAAGGCCACGGTGCTTTCCACCACCGGCGGCAGGCCGGCCTGGTACACCATCAGGAAGGGCAGCACCACCGCGAACCGCGCCAGGTGCACGAAGGCGAGGGGTCCCCCGGTGAAGGAGGTCTCGGAGGCCACCTGCTGGTAGAACCCGTCCTCCACCCCCATGCTGAAGATGGTCCGCTTCATCACCAGGTTCAGCGCCAGGACGGCGCAGATGTTGAGCAGCAGCCAGAAGGGGTATTTCAGGCGCACGGGCGGCTCCCCGGGTCAGGGCGCCAGGATGCGCTGGAGGCTGGCGATGACCCGGTCCTGCTCCGCGTCCGTGAGGGTGGTGGAGCAGGGCAGGGAAAGGCCCCGGGTGCAGAGATCCTGGGCCACCTCCCCCGTTCCCAGCAGCGGGCAGGCCGCGTAGGGCGGCATGCGGTGCAGGGCTGTCCACAGGGGGCGGGTCTGGATGCCTTCGCCCTCCAGGGCGGAGAGCACGGGACCCCAGGCCCCGGGCAGCAGGATCGAATACAGCCAGTGGGTGGAGTCCATGCCTTCCGGCCGGGGCGGCAGGGTCAAGCCGGGCAGCCCCGCCAGAGCTTGGTCGTAGCGCCGGGCCAGGGCCCGCTTGCGTTCCAGGAAGGCCGGCAGCTGCTCCAGCTGGGCCACGCCCAGGGCGGCCGCGAGGTTCGTGAGGCGGTAGTTGTAGCCGATCTCGTCGTGGAAGTAGGCGTAGCCGGGCAGCTTGGCTTGGGTGGTGAGGTGCTTGCCCCGGCGGGCCAGGGTCCAGTCGCGGGTGACCAGCATGCCGCCGCCGCCGGAGGTGATGATCTTGTTGCCATTGAAGCTGAAACAGCCCATGTGGCCGATGGTGCCCACCTGACGCCCCGCCAGGGGGCCGTCGGTGTACACGGCGCCCAGGGCTTCGGCCGCGTCCTCGATGAGGAAGATTCCAAACCGGTCGCACAGGGCCTTCAGGAGCGCCAGCTTGGCCGGGCAGCCCAGGATGTGGGCCACCAGGAGGGCCTTGGGCATGGGCGCGCCCGCCTGGGCCCGGGCCTCCAGCTCCTCCTGTACGGCCGCCGGATCCATGTTCCAGGTGTCCCGCTCGCTGTCCACCAGGACGGGCCGGGCCCCCTGGTAGCAGATGGGGTTGGCGGTGGCGGCGAAGGTGAAGTCGCTCACCAGGACCTCGTCACCCGGTTGCACGCCCGCGAGGATCAGGGCCATGTGGATGGCGGTGGTTCCGTTGGCCGTGGCCACGGCGTGGGGGCTGCCCACGAAGGCCGCGAACTCCTTCTCGAAGCGGTCCACGTAGGGACCCACCGAGGACACGAAGTTGGTGGCCAGGCAGTCCTGGAGGTAGCGGGCCTCGTTGCCCGAAAGGTTGGGTACGGCCAGTGGGATCATGGGTCCTGCCTGCGGGGGGGGAGGTCGAAGAAGGTCTTGCGGGCGGTCCAGCCCTTGGCGTCCCGGAGCACGGCCCAGATTCGCTCTGCCGCCTGGCCGTCCCCGTAGGGGCTGACGAACCGCGCCGGATCCGCCCGGAAGGCCGGATCCAGGGCCCGCGCCATGGCCGCGCGGATGGCGGCCGTTTCGCAGGGGCAGTCCAGGACGCAGGGAGCGCGGAGGCGGCCTTTCTGACGGTCGCCGACGTTTACCGTGGGCGTGCCGAGGGAGGGGGCTTCCAGGATGCCGCTGGAGGAGTTGCCGAGAACCAAGGCCGCCTCCTTTAGGAGGGAGAGGTAGCGCAGCTGGCCCAGGGAGGGGGTCAGGAGGGCGCGTTCGGGCCGGGCCCCGCACCAGGCCTCCAGGGCGGCGTTGNNCCCCCGGGATCGGCGTTGGCCAGGGTGGCCACCACGAAGGCCTCCGGCGTCAGGTCCAGGGCCCGGAGCACCTGCTCCAGCTGGGCCACGGGCGCCTGGGCGGCCCAGGTCTCGGGGTGGAAGGTCAGGAGGAAGAGGGGGCCGGCGGCGGGGAGACCCAGCTCCTCCCGCAGGCGCGGGCCCGGGATGAGGTCCAGGCCCAGGACGTTGTCCAGGCCCAGGGCGCCCACGTCGTGGACGCGGCCGGGCTCCTCGCCCAGCTGGATGACCCGGTCCCGGTAGGCCTCGGCGGCCACGAAGTGCAGGCTGGCCATCTTGGTGATGCAGTGGCGCATGGCGTCGTCCATGGCCCCTTCGGTGAGCTCGCCCCCCTGGATGTGGGCCACGGGGATGCCCGCCACCAGCGCCGCGGCCGCCGCGCAGAAGGCCTCGAAGCGATCGCCCAGGAGGACGATGAGGTCCGGCGCCAGGCGGTCATAGGCGTCGGCCAGGCCGATGAGGCCCAGGCCCATGGACTTCACGGTGCCCATGGGCGTGTCGGAGCTGACCAGCATCTCCACCTTGGCGTCCAGGGTCAGGCCGTCCCGCTCGATGTCCCGGTAGGTGGAGCCGAACTCCGGGGCCAAGTGCATGCAGGTGGCGATGATCTGGACCGTGACGGACGGTTCGCGGCGCACCCGCTGGATCAGGGGGTGGAGCAGGCCGTACTCGGCCCGGGTGCCGGTGACGAAGCAGATCTTCATGGGAGTTCGATCAATTCATCGGGTTCGAAGGCGCGGGGCGCGCAGCGTCCCATGACCCGGTCCCATTCCATGGGGCTGATGCCGTGGCCGGGGCGTTTGGCGGTGAGGTTCTCCAGGGTGAAGCGCTCTCCCGCCTGGATCGCCTTGGCGGCCACCAGGCTCCGGCGCGCCAGCACACGGTTCCGGGCCTCCGAGGGCGTCGGCCCCTTGACCCCGTCCCCCAGGGCCCGCTCCAGGTTCCGGATGGCCTGGACCATGGCGGCCAGCTCCCCGGGCTCCAGGCTGGACCGGTGGTCCGGGCCGGGCAGGCTGCGGTCCAGGGTGAAATGCTTTTCGATGACGGTGGCGCCCAGGGCCACGGCGGCCACGGGGATCTCGATGCCGGGGGTGTGGTCCGAGTAGCCCACCGGCAGGTGGAAGGCCTGGCCCATGGCCACCATGGCCCGCAGGTTCACTTCGGCGAAGGGCGCGGGGTACTCCGTCGTGCAGTGGAGAAGGCGCAGCTTGGAACGCTCGCATCCCGCCCGGGTGAGGGCGGCGATGGCCGCCTCCACCTCGCCCAGGGTGGCCATGCCCGTGGACAGGAAGGTCTCCTGGTTGAAGGCGCCGATGGCGCGCAGGTAGGGCAGGTTGGTGATTTCGCCGGAGGGCACCTTCCAGAGCCGCGTCCCCAGGGCGCAGAGCATGGCGATGGATTCCGCGTCGAAGGCGGTGGACAGGAAGGTGATGCCCTGGGCCCGGCAGTGGCGCTGAAGCTCCTGGTGCATGTCCCAGGAGAGTTCCAGGCGCTCCAGCATCTCGCGCTGGGTTTCGCCCTCGCCGGTGGCGCGGGTCTGGTAGTCGGCCTTGGGGGTGCCGGCGGTGGCCAGGTTGGAGGCCTTGAAGCTCTGGAACTTCACGCAGTCGGCCCCGGCCGCCCGGGCCGCCTCCACCAACCGCTTGGCCAGCTCCAGGCTCCCGTTGTGGTTCACGCCGGCTTCGGCGATGACATAAGTGCTCGGCATGCCCTGCGCCCTCCCGGTCCTCAGTCGTCCACGCCGTCCTTGCTGACGGTGTGCCGGAGCTTGTAGGTCCCGCCCACCTTCGCCCACAGGTGCGGTGACCGGAACTGGTCGCACAGCTCGTGGAAGCGCTCCGGCTTCATCTCGATGTAATCCATGATTTCGTTGAAGTAGCGGTCCGGGAACTCGCCGTCGAACTTCTTCACCAGGGCCACGCCCTCCTCGCGCACGAGGTGGTGGTTGCGGATCTCCTGGGAGGCGTCGTAGGTGGCCCGGCCGATGCCGAACTTGATCATGGTCGTGTAGTAGTGCAGGTCGTCGATCTTGTCGTCGATGCTGTTGTACTTGCTGTAGGTGCCCTGGGTGCGGAAGGGTCGGGCCTCGAAGCCGGTGTTCTCCACCGCGTAGTAGTACACCTCCTGGGGGGTCCACTTCAGGTAGTAGCCCAGGTAGTGCACCTCGATGTCCGCCTTCTCCAGGTCCTCCTGCCGCGCGGGCAGGAAGGACATGAGGTCGGCAAGGTCCACCTTGTGCACCTCGCGCAGTTCCTTGATGGACACGCCGCCCAGGTAGATCTCGTCCAGGTTCTTCATGGAGTAGTACGACTTGTCCCGCAGGGAGCTCTTGTTGTCCGCCAGGGGGTTGCCGTACTCGGCCTCGTTCTCGCCGTAGAAGATGAGGGGGATGCCGTAGTTCAGGGCGATCTTCGGGGCCAGGTTCTTCTGGCCCAGGATGAAGGTCTGGAAGGGGTGCAGGAGGTTCTCGATGGAAAGCCGCGTCAGGAGCTTCATGACCCGGCCGTTGCGCCGGAAGGAGATGTTGTCGAAGCCGCCCACGTCCAGCCAGTTCTGCCAGTTCTTGTAGCCATAGTCGGTGTAGAGGATCGGCGGCCAGGTGATGGTGAGCGGGTGCATGCCGTACTTCGTCTTGAGGATGTGCGCCTGGAAGGCGCTGTCCTTGCCGCCGGAGCCCGGCACGATGCAGTCGTAGTAGCCGTCGTTGCGGCGGTAGCGGTCGCAGAGGCGGATCAGCTCCTCCTCCCGCTTCGCCCAGTCGATGCGCTCCTTGGCCGCGGCGTGGCGGCAGGCGTCGCAGACGCCGTGCTCGTCGAAGGAGAGGGTCCGCTTGCGGGTCTTGATGGTGTGCTTGAACTCCACCTCGGACACCGGGCGCTGGTTGGACATCACGCAGGAGGCGCAGAAGGTGACCTTGGGGGGCAGGCCGTATTTGACTTCGAGTTTCACGTTCTTCTCCATGGCTTCATCCGAGGACGGCGGCGGCCCAGTTGCGGTAGATGCGGATGCCTTCCGTCGAGCTCTTCTCGGGGTGGAACTGGCAGGCGAAAAGGTTCCGGCCGCCCACGGCCGAGCAGTAGTCCAGTCCCTGGTAGGAGGTGGACGCCAGGGTCAGCGTCCCGTCATCGGGCAGCACGTAGTAGGAGTGGACGAAGTACATGTACTCGCCGTCCCGGATCCCCGCCAGGAAGGGCGAGGGCTGCCGCAGACGCAGCGTGTTCCAGCCGATCTGGGGGACCTTGAGCTTGCGGTCGTTGTGCATGTGGGGGAACCGCTGGACCTTCCCCTTGAGGATCCCCAGGCCCCGGTGGTGCCCGAATTCCTCGCTTTCGGTGAAGAGCAGCTGGAAGCCCAGGCAGATGCCCATGAAGGGCTTCCCGTAGGCCACGGCCTCCTGCACCGGGTCCACCAGGCCCAGGTCCTTCAGGTTCTTCATGGCGTCCCCGAAGGCCCCGACCCCCGGCAGGATCACGCCGGCCGAGGCGCGCACCTCCGCCGGATCCGAGGTCACCACCGGGTCCAGGCCCACCGTGTGGCAGGCGTGGACCACGCTGAACAGATTGCACATCTTGTAGTCGATGACGGCTACGCGCGGCGCTCCGGCCATGTCAGCATCCCCCATGGAAACGCACATCCAGGCCCGCGTCCCGGAACGCGCCCTTGATGTCGGCCACGGTGGCGGGCTGGATGCGCGCCGGCAGCGAAGCCGAGCGCAGGAACTCCGTGTTGCCCTCCGTGGAGTAGTCCCCCTGGAAGGTGTTCTCCCGCACCACCTGGTAGTGGAGCATCGACGCCACCGACACCGCGTCGGCGTGGCCGTCCCGCACCACCTCGGTGAGGTGGGAAAGCTGCCCGGCGCCGCCCGCGGCCACCACCGGGATGGACACCAGGCTCGACACCTCCCGGGTCATGGCCACGTCGAACCCTTTGCCCGTGCCCTCCCGGTCCACGGAGGTGAGGATGATCTCTCCGGCGCCCAGGTCCTCCACCCGGCGGGCCCAGTCCCGGATCTCCAGGCCCGTGTGCTCGCGCCCGTTGTCGATGTAGGCGAAGTAGCGCCCATCCGGCTGCCGGATGGCCTCGATGGCCACGACGATGGTCGAGGAGCCGAAGTACCGCGACGCCTCCCGGATGATCTGGGGGTTGCGCACGGCCGCGGTGTTGAGGGCCACCTTGTCCGCCCCCGCCAGGAGGGCGTTGCGGATGTCGGCCAGGCTGCGCAGCCCGCCCGCCACCGTCAGGGGCACGAAGACATCCGCCGCGGTGCGGCGGATGATCTCGGCCAGGCTGTTCCGGTTGTAGAGGCTGGCCACCACGTCCACATAGAGCAGTTCATCAATATTTCGTTCATAATAATGATGGGCGAAGGCCTCGGGCTTGCCCACCACCCGAAGGCCCTCCAGATGGATGCCCTTCACGAGGTTGGGGCCCTTGATGTCCAGCCGTGCGATTACGCGATGCGCCATTTGTGTCTGCCTTTTCAAGAGCTTGTCGCGATTCCGCCACTTGGCCGGACCCGTGGGCTACCGGTTTTCCGTGCTGGACCGATGGGACCGACCTTCGTGGTAATTATAAATAATTATTCCATACCCTCAACCCAATAAATTATTATTTCATAACTCACGACCTGGACCCGGGTCCGCCCTTCACATGCCCAGGTCCAGCGACCGCTTGAAGTCCCGGTGCTGCAGGGTGGGCACCAGGGCCGCCATGCAGCGGGCGATGTCCCGCTTGGACACCCCCAGTCCCGCCCGTTCCCGCCAGTCCCGAAGCTGGGCGAAAGCCGCGGACAGCGCCTCCGTGGAAGGATTGGGCGCGGCCCCCACCACCTGGAGGGCCCGGAGGCCCATTTCCAGGAGGACCTCCCCCTGCCCCGCGAACTCCTCGTAGGGCTTCTCGCCCATGGTCTCGCTGGGGCTGAAGAAGCAGGGCCAGAACCCGTCCCCCGGGGTGTCGAGCCGCGCGCCGGCCTCCGTGGCGTGCCACCGGGGTTCATACCCGTGGTGGCGCACCACCAGTTCCGCGAGCTCCTTGAAGTCCCGCAGGTCCTCCGCCGGGGAGAGCCGGGGCACCAGGATGCCCCCCGCCGCCGGCAGCACGGCGGCCAGGGTGCAGATCTGCCCCGCCTCCTCCAGGGTCACGAAGTAGCGGCGGATGTCGCTGGGGCCCGCCAGGGGCTGGCCCTTGGCCAGGCGGTGCAGCCACCCGTGGAGCAGGCTCCCGTCCGAGAACGCCACGTTGGCGAAGCGGGCGGTGGTGGTGCGAAGGGGGCCGCCGGAACAGGCGGCGCCCAGGAGGGTCGTGCCCTGGCAGGCCTCCGACCCGTGCCAGAAGAGCAGCTGCTCCATGATCCGCTTGGAGGCCCCCATGAGGTTTGCCGGGTTGGCCGCCTTGTCCGAACTCACGAAGAAGGTCCCCGCCCCGCCGTGGCCCCAGGCCCGCACCCAGCCCAGGAAGCGGTCGGCCTTCAGCAGGTTGGTGTCCACCATCTGGAAGAGGCTGGGCACGTCCCGCTCGCTGCGCACGTGCTTGACGGCCGCGAAGTTGAAGACCCAGTCGAAGGGCGGCTGCTGGCGGAGGATGCCCTCCATCATGGGGGAGCCGAAGTCGATGGGCTCGATGGCCACGGGCGCGCCGGCGTACGCCGGATCCGACCGGATCTCCCGGAGCGTCTCCACCAGGTTGTTCTCGGCCGTGTCCACCAGGAGCACTTCGGCGGGCCCCCATTCCAGGAGGCAGCGCAGGGTGGCGCCGCCGATGGAACCCGCGGCGCCCACCAGGAGGATGCGCCGGCCCGCGAAGGCCGCGGACAGGGCCGCCGAGGCCGCGAGAAAGTCCTCCCGGAAGAGCGAAACCGGCCTGCCGGTCACGCGTCGTCCCAGGTCCACGAGCTTCAGGTCAGGCATGGGTACCTCCGGCCGCTTCCCCGGCGGGTTTCTCCAGCAAGCGTTCCTTGAGCCAGGCCCGGTTCACCCAGGCTCCCGCCACGGCGCCCACCACCAGGAAGGCGGCGGCCATGGCCAGGGGCCGGTCGGGCCCGCTGGGCCGGATGGGCAGGTTGCCGCCGTTGAGGACGTTCAGGATGGGGATGTCGTTCTTCTCCTCCATGAGCGCCTGCTCGCGGCCCACCGCCAGCGTGGCCACCAGGTTCTGGCGGAGCTTGAGTTCCCCTTCCAGGCGGAGCCCCGTGAGGCGGGTGACCGGGTCGGGGCTGGTGAGGAAGTTGCGGTTCCGGTCCAGGAAGCGGCCGAACTCCGCCTCCGCCTGGGCCATTTCGCCCCGGGCCTCCTGGAGGCGCGCGGCGGCGAACATCGCCTTGTGGCCCCCACGGGTGCGCCCCTTCTCCTGCACGAAGCGCTCCAGCAGCTCCCGGGCCCGGCGGGCAAGCAGCTGCGACAACTCCGGGGACGGGGTGTCGGCGTAGATATTGATGACCTTCGTCTTGATGTCGCGGTTCGCGGAGACCATGGAGGCCGCCTTGCGCACGGCCGCATCCATGTCCTTGGGTTTCAGGTAGGCGTACAGGGTCCCGGAATGGGGCACGGCGCTGCCGAACCGCCAGTGGCGGGCCGTGAAGGTGAAGGAGGTCCGCAGAAGCTCCTCCATCATCCACCGGCTGTTGACGATCTCGGTGTAGTTGGCGTCGTTGGCGTCCTGGCNNCCAGCGCGGCCGCGGCCGCCGCCGCCATTTCGCCCGCGCCGCCGCCACCGAAGGTGCGCGCCTCCGCCGGCAGCAGGGTGACCGCGGAGCGGTAGGTGTCCGGCCAAAGGAGCGTCAGGAGCCCCGTCACCAGGGCCCCGGCGATGCCCCAGCGCAGGGGGAGCCGAAGGTTCACCATGCGCCCCACCCCCCGTCCACCACGAGGTTCTGCCCGGTGACGTAGGCCGAGGCGTCGCTGGCAAGGAAGGCGAGGCTGCCCTTGAGATCCTCCTCCCGGCCCATGCGCCCCAAAGGCGTACGGGCGCAGTAGCGGGCCTTGAAGGAGGACGGCTGGCCCCGTTCGATGCCCCCGGGGGAAATGACGTTGGCGCGCACCGGGGCCAGGGTCGTGGCCAGGTAGCGGGCCAACTGGATGAGTCCGGCCTTGGCGGCGTTGTAGCCCGCCGGGTTGCCCATGGTGGTGCCCTCGTACAGGGACCAGTCCGGTGCCCACTGGCCGTAGATGGACGACACCAGGACGATGCTCCCTCCGGGGGAGGCCGTCAGGTAGGGGGCCGCCTCCTGGGCCAGCACGAAGGCCGAGGTGAGATTCACCCGCATGGCAAGATCCCAGGCCTCCACGNNGGTCTGCTTGCCGAAGGGCACCGCCCAGCCCTTGAGCCGGGTCTCGCCCGTGAAGGCCGCCGTGTGCACCAGGATGTCCAGGCGCCCCAGGCGGCGGAACGTTTCGTGCACCGCCTCCCGTGTGGCGGTCTCGTCCGCCAGGTCGCAAAGCAGGAACGTCGCCGCCCCGGGCCGCCCGCAGTGGCCGTCGAGCACCGCGCAGCGCCGCTGGCCCCGGGCCTCGTCCACGTCCAGGATGACCACCCTGGCCCCCTGCTCCACCAGCGCCTCCCCGAAGCCCAGGGCGATGGCGCTTCCGCCGCCGACCAGGAGGGCGCCCCGCCCCGTCAGGTCCAGCAACTCATGCAAGCGCGCCATGGGCGTCCTCCAGCCAGGGAACCCGGATCAGCCCGCTTCGCAGCAGGCGATCGGCCCATTCGAAGTCCTCTTCGGTGTCGATGCTCACCGCCCGCGCCAGGGGCACCCGCACCATGCGGGTCCGGCCGTGGACCCAGGTGTCCTGGGTGCGCAGGAACCCCGTCTCCCAGGCATAGGCCAGCCCGTTGATGAAGAAGGCCGGCGGGCAGTCCTGGCGCCGGATGATGGGGCGCCCCGGGATCAGGGGCTTGGCGTAGCCCTCCTCGTCGGGCACGTACATGTGCCAGTAGGGGCTGAAGTGAGGTTCGCTCACCGTGAGGGCGGTGTCCGCGTCATCCCGCACGGCGGCCAGCACCCCGTCCAGGTCCGAGGGCAGCCGGGTGGGGCTGGTGGGATCCAGGAGCACCAGGAAGTCGTAGGGGCGCCCCTCCTCCCGCTCCACTTCCGCCAGGGCGTGGCGGAGCACCGGCCACATGGCCACGGTGTCCGAGGCGAGGTGGGCCGGCCGCGTGAAGGGGACGTCGCCGCCGTACTGCCGGGCCACCCGGGTGATGATGGGATCGTCCGTGCTCACGATGGTGCGGGTGATGGCGGCGCACCGCGCGGCGCAGCTCAGCGAGTGCACCAGGAGCGGCAGGCCCGCCAGATGGCGGACGTTCTTGCCCGGAAGCCCCTTGGAGCCTCCCCGGGCCGGTATGACGGCGAGGACCCTCGCATCTGGTTTCACGGCCTTCCCTCCACGCCGGCCTGGGCCGCGGCCGCGGCACGGGCCTGATCCATGATTCCGAGCACCTGGCGGGCCTCGGCCAGGTCCGGCAACGGCAGGGGATCCACCCCGCCCCGGACTTCCGCCAGGAAGCCTTTGAGTTGCGCCACGTACATCTCGCTGGGCGGGTGGACGCCGCGGAACCGCTCCTCCGGCCGGCCCAGAACCTTCACCACGCCGGTGCCCCCCGCCACATCCACGGCCAGAAGCCCCTGGTCGCCATCCACCCACAGTTCCCGGCGGGGGATGCGGCTCAGGTAGTCCAGGCGCATGGACAGCCGGAAGCCCGATTCATAGGTCCACAGCAGATCCGCGCCGGCCTCGGAGGCGATGCCCAGGGGCGTGCCCGCCTGGAAGCCGCAGTCCACCCGCGCCGGCTTCCCGAAGATCCACTGGGCGTAGTCCAGCTCGTGCACCAGGTCCCGCAGCACGCCGCCCTGGGCGGCATCGGCGGAATAGGATTCCCGGTATTCCCGGTTGGGCCGCCACTCGGGCAGGTAGCTCTGGCAAACGATCCGCGCGTAGCGGAGGGTCCCCAGGGAAGGCAGGGCCTTGCGGGCCCAGCGCAGGGCCTCGTTCGCCCGCAGNNAGACAGCAGGCCACCCGGAGCCGGGGGTAGTCACCCAGCGCGCGGGTCGAAGCCAAGTCCACCGACAGGGGCTTCTCGCTGAGCACCCAGCATCCTTTCTCGATCCAGGGCAGGAGATCGGCCACGTGGCGGCCCGTGTCCGTGGCCACCACCACCGCGTCGGGCACAGGGGCCAGGAGGGCCTGCTCCAGGGGCTGGGCTTCCAGGCCCTGCACCCGGAGCTCCTCGAGGCGTTCGCTCCGGAGGGGGCAGATCACGGGCCGGATCCACGGCATGGCCGCGAGGTTCCGGGCGTGGCGAAGGCCGATGCTGCCCGCCCCCACCACCAGCACGCGCAGCGGCCCCGCGCTCATTCCAGCCCCCGGGCCCGCTGCAGGTCCGCGGGCCGGCCCACGTCCATCCACTCCTCGTCCACCGGCAGGTGGCCCACCTTCTCCTGGCGCAGGAGGCAGTCCTGGATCAGCTCCGGTATGGTCACCGGCACCCCCGCCGGCACCCGGCCGCACACCACGGGGTCCAGCACGTAGATGCCCGCGTTCACGTCCTGCCGGAGGGAGGGCTTCTCGGCCATGCCCGTCACCTGCCCGTTGTCCACGGTGATCACCCCGAAGGGCACCTCGTGCACGTAGCTGCGGGTGCCCACGGTGATGCGGTTGCCATGCTCGGCGTGGGCCTCCAGCATCCGCCCCACGTCGAACTGGGTCACCAGGTCCCCGTT
Organism: Holophagaceae bacterium UBA706; assembly: GCA_002298155.1. Classification (GTDB taxonomy): domain Bacteria; phylum Acidobacteriota; class Holophagae; order Holophagales; family Holophagaceae; genus Mesoterricola. The sequence continues at coordinate 13,337 of DBME01000413.1, forward strand.
GAGGGCCAGCACCGGATGGGTCAGCCCCTGGGGCAGGAAGGCCAGGGCGCCGCCGGTGCCCAGGGGTTTCTCCTCGCGGATGTAGGAGATGGTGCAGCCGAAGTTGCGCCCATCATCGAAGTGGCGCTCGATGATCTCGCCCATGAAGTGGATCGCCAGGTGGATGTTCCTCACCCCATGGCCCACCAGGTGCAGCACCAGGCGCTCGAGGATCGGGCGCCCCGCCACCGGCAGCATGGGCTTGGGGAAGTTGTTCGTGAGGGGGCGCAGGCGGCTGCCCAGCCCGCCGCAGAAGATGATGGCGTGGCTCTGCCGGTCGGCGACCCCCAGCAGGTCATGGATCTGATGCAGTCCCAGCAGTTCGTTGTTCGGCCCCACGATGGGCACCTGCTTCACCCGCAGGGCCCGCATGAGGTCCAGGACCTCCGCTCGGCTGATTGACGGGGACACCGCATGGAAGTTCCGCTGCATCAGGTCCCGTACCGGGCAGTCCAGGGCCTTGCCCCCCAGGATCGCCCGGCGGGCGTCCCCGTCCGTGATGATGCCCAGCAGGATTCCGTTCTCCACGACCAGGGCGATTTCCGAGCCGTCCCGCTCGATGACTTCCAATCCTTTCAGGAGTGAATCATCGGGAGACACGTCGGGGATGGGGGAACCATCGTTCATGGCGGTACCTTGCAAGGTGGACCCGAAGTCCGGGCCGAGGGCCTTGCGGGCAGTCTTCGCCCGCCAGGCTGTCGGAGCAGGGGTGCTCATGCCCGGAGATTCTTTGATATTAATAATTCAATCAGACGCTACGGTCAACCTTGACAACATCGAGCAATGGGGAGGGATTGTCAACATGGTTTATGAATAAAATATTCTTTTGCCGACCTAAGCGCCCCTACGCAAACCCCGACACCTCAATCAAAAGGCGAATTCTGGTTTCTCTTTACCCTGCTGGCACACCCCTGGGGCGCCAAGACCAACCCCACGCAACGGACCATGCGGACAAAGGAGCGCTGGGCGGGATCCTTGGAGCCCGGCGAAGGGAGTGTGTCGGATTGGTGGGCAGCACTTTTTAAGAATTGCCCCCCGCCCACAGCCATGTGCATGGTCACGGGCGGGGGGCGCCTTTCGAAGCGAGGAGCCTGTCTACGTAATAGGAGGCCCCTAGTTCCGATGTTCCCCAAAGCGCAGGCCGATCGTCACTTCCGCCCAGGTCATGGTGGAAAAGCCAAATCCGTCCGCCCCCGCCTTGTCGACAAAGACGTTATGGACCCCAACTTCACCAAAGATACGCTTTGAGAAATTGTAGCCAACGCCAAGACGAACATCAGGTTTCCAGTATTGAGTTGTGCGCCTGGTGCTCCCAATGATGACCCCAGGCGCATATTGGAAACGGGTTGACAACGACAATTGAGGGGAGGCGAAGCCAATCCCGGCTTCGGTGAAGAGGCGATTCCCGGTACCCTCCCAAGACCTTCGCCAGTCCACCCCAACGGTGAAGATTCGCCACTCAGAGTTAAGCGTTACGTCATCCGCAGGGACCTCGCCCTTGAGCAGGTTGTCGGAGCCCTGCGATATCCCCGACGAGCTGACCTTGATCTGAATCGCATTTATATCGTTCAGGTGCCAAGAGAGGGATGCCGCCAAGGTGGCCCCCCCCAGGAGGTCATGAGTCCCAATGAGAGAATCGTTTTTCACCGACCCAAAGGGTGAGGTGATTCCCCCCTGGAAGCGCCAGCTTAGATCCGATGCTTGGGCCATCAGTGATGGCACGATGCAAAGGCAGGCAATTATTCCTTTTTTCAAGAGGCCTCCAGAAGTCCTGGTCATGGGTCCGGGCAATTGTGATTCTTGGGAACCTCCAAATTAGCATTAACCAGCTCACGTGGGGCTGGCCTGGATGTTGATGAGGACGCCTCGAACACTTCTGGAGCGTTCTGAAACCGGCGCGCAGATTCGCTGGTGGTCGGATGGAGGTGGTAGGCAATCGACTTGGAATCCCTCCAACGTTGGGGGTTGCCACCCAGGGCCCATTCCGCCGAACGGTGTAGGAATCCCCTCCGGATGGTTCACGGGTCCCTTCTTATGCGGGGTGGAAGCGATGCCAAACCACTGGACAAATCCACACTGCCACCAGCCCCTGCAGAATCATCGTTACCCTCCTTGTACGGAAAAACACCCGGCGTCCGTGGACGCCGGGTGTCTTTTGGCGAGCGCGTTCTGCCCTAGAGCATCTCGTCCGCATCGCCCTCGCTCAGACCCTGCAGTTCTTCAACATGCTGGGCCATGCGGCTGTACTCGTCGTCGAAGTCGTCCAGGCCCAGGGTGTCCTGATCGGACACTTCGGGGTACTGGCCTTCCTCGGTCTCGAGGTTCCGGTAGAGGGCCATGCCGGTGCCGGCGGGGATGAGCCGGCCCAGGATGACGTTCTCCTTCAGACCGCGCAGGTAGTCCACGCGGCCTTCCAGGGCGGCCTCGGTGAGGACCCGGGTGGTCTCCTGGAACGACGCGGCCGAGATGAAGGACTCGGACGTGAGCGCGGCCTTGGTGATGCCGAGGAGCTGGGGCTCGCAGGTGGCGGGAGCGCCGCTGTCCTTGATGGCCTGCTCGTTGATCTCCTTGAACCGGTGCTTGTCCACCTTCTCGTCGACGATGAGCGGGGTGTCGCCCACATCGGTGATCTGCACCCAGCGCATCATCTGCCGGATGATCGTCTCGATGTGCTTGTCGTTGATCGTCACACCCTGGGCGCGGTAGACCTCCTGGACCTCGTTGAGGAGGAAGGCCTGGAGGGCCTTGTCGCCCTGGATCTCCAGGATGTCGTGGGGGGAGACGGCACCCTCGGTGAGCTTTTCGCCCGCCTGGATCTCGTCGCCGTCCTGCACCTGGATGTGCTTGCCGCGGGGGATGAGGTATTCCTCACGGTCGCCCAGTTCGTTCTCGACGATGACCTTCTGGTTGCCGCGGACGCGGTTGCCATACTTGACGATGCCGGTGACCTTGCTGATGATGGCCGGATCCTTGGGCTTGCGGCCTTCGAAGAGCTCGGTGACGCGGGGCAGACCGCCCGTGATGTCCGAGGTCTTGGCCTGCTGCCGGGGGGTCTTGGCCAGCACGTCGCCGGGCATGACTTCCTGGCCATCTTCCACTTCCACGTAGGCGCCGGTGGGGATGTTGTAGCGCTGGAGGACCTTGTGGTTGTCCCCCTTGACGTTGATGTGGGGATGGAGCTTGTCGTCGGTGGGATCGATGACGCGCTTGCGGAAGCGGCCGGTGATCTGGTCCTTCTCTTCCTGGTAGCTGGCATTGAGCTCGAATTCCTTGAAGTCGGCGATACCGGCCTTTTCGGAGATGAGGTAGTCGTTGTACGGGTCCCACTCGGCCAGCACGGTCTTGGGCTCGACCTCCTCGCCGTCGCGGACGCGGATGGTGGCGCCGGGCGCGATCTTGTAACGCTCGCGCTCGTTGCCGCTGGCGTCGACCACGAGGATGTTGCCGGAACGGCTGATGGCGATGAGCTCCGTGACGGGAGCCTGGCCCTCGGCGTTCACGACCTTCTCCACGTACTTGATGCCGTCGAGCTTCACGATGCCCTGGATCTGGGCTTCGTGGGTGGACTTCTCGGAGGTCCGGCTGGCGGCGCCGCCCACGTGGAACGTTCGCATGGTCAGCTGGGTGCCGGGCTCGCCGATGGACTGGGCCGCGATGACGCCCACCGCCTCGCCCATGTCAACCAGGCGACCGGTGGACAGGTTGAGACCGTAGCACTGGGCGCAGACGCCCCGGCGGGCTTCGCAGGTGAGCACCGAGCGGATCTTGACGCTGACGATGCCGGACGTCTCGATGTGGAAGGCCAGCTCCTCGGTGAGGAGGGTGCCGGCGGGCACGATGACGGCCTTGGAGTAGGGATCCAGCACGTCGTCCAGCACCACGCGGCCCATGATGCGGTCGCGGAGGCGGGAGCGGATCGTGCCGTCGCTGTTCACGATGGCCTTGACCTCGATGCCGTCCAGCGTGCCGCAGTCGTCCTCGTTGATGATCACGTCCTGGGCCACGTCCACCAGCTTGCGGGTGAGGTAGCCGGAGTCGGCGGTCTTGAGGGCGGTGTCGGCCAGACCCTTGCGGGCGCCGTGGGTCGAGGTGAAGTACTGCAGAACGCTCAGGCCTTCCTTGAAGTTGGAGGTGATGGGCGTCTCGATGATGTCGCCGGAGGGCTTGGCCATGAGGCCTCGCATGCCGGCCACCTGGCGGATCTGGGTCTTGGAACCACGGGCGCCGGAATCGGCCATAATGTAGATGGAATTGAGGAATTCGCCGGTTTCGTTGCGCTTTTCCAGTTCCTTCATCATGTCCGTGGCGACCTGCTCGGACGTGCGGCCCCACACTTCCAGGATGCGGTTGTAGCGGGTGGCGGCGTCCAGCTTGCCCTCGTGGTAGTACTCGTGCTCGATGGCGCGGACTTCCTCGTTGGCTTCCTTGATCAGCTTGCCCTTGGTGAGCGGCACGACGATGTCGTCGATGCCCACGGAAACGCCGGCCTTCATGGCCCAGAGGAAGCCGACATCCTTCATGGCGTCCAGGAGCTTGATGGTCAGTTCGGGGCCGTTGAGCTTGTAGGCCCGGTTCACCAGGGACAGCAGGCCTTCCTTCTTCAGGAGGCCGTTGATGAAGGGCAGGCCCTCGGGCATGGAGCGGTTGAAGATGACGCGGCCCACGGTGGTGGTGATGAGCTCGCGGTTCACTTCATGGCTGGGGCATTCGAAGATCTCCTGCTCGGAGTGCTTCTTGGGATCCTTCTTGTGCCAGGCTTCGGTGTCGACCACCGTGCCCGTGTAGCGCAGCTGGATGATGGCGTGGGTATCCACCACCTTGGCCTCGTGGGCGGCCAGCACCTCGTTCATGGTGCCGAAGACCATGCCCTGCCCCTTGCGGTTCTGCCGCTTCTTGGTCAGGTAGTAGCCGCCGAGCACGATGTCCTGGGAGGGCACCACGTTGGGGCGGCCGTTGGCGGGGTTCAGGATGTTCTGGGTGGACATCATGAGGACCCGGGCCTCGATCTGGGCCATGGGGGACAGGGGGACGTGCACGGCCATCTGGTCGCCGTCGAAGTCGGCGTTGAAGGCGGTGCAGACCAGGGGGTGCAGGCGGATGGCCTTGCCTTCCACCAGGACCGGCTGGAAGGCCTGGATGCCCAGGCGGTGGAGCGTGGGGGCGCGGTTCAGCAGCACGGGGTGATTCTGGATCACTTCATCCAGCACGTCCCACACTTCCGGCACGCCCTGTTCGACCATCTCCTTGGCCTGGCGGATGGTGGCCGCGTGGCCCTTGTGCTCGAGGCGGTTGAAGATGAAGGGCTTGAACAGCTCCAGGGCCATCTTCTTGGGAAGACCGCACTGGTGCAGCTTGAGGTCGGGACCCACCACGATGACCGAACGGCCCGAGTAGTCCACGCGCTTGCCGAGCAGGTTCTGGCGGAACCGGCCCTGCTTGCCCTTGAGGGCGTCGGACAGCGACTTGAGGGGGCGGTTGGAGACGCCGCGCAGGAGGCGGCCCCGCTTGCCGTTCTCGAACAGGGCGTCCACGGCTTCCTGGAGCATGCGCTTTTCGTTGCGCACGATCACTTCGGGGGCGCGCAGCTCGAGGAGCTTCTTCAGGCGGTTGTTCCGGTTGATGACGCGCCGGTACAGGTCGTTGAGGTCGGAGGTGGCGAAACGGCCGCCGTCCAGGGGCACCAGGGGGCGGAGCTCGGGCGGAAGCACGGGCACCACGTCCAGGATCATCCATTCGGGCTTGTTGCCGCTGCGCTTGAAGGCCTCGGTGACCTTGAGGCGCTTGGCGATCTTCACCCGCTTCTGGGTGGAGGTCTCCTGCTTCATGAGGTGACGCAGCTCGATGGCCAGCGCCTCCACGTCCACGTGGCGCAGGAGCTCCTTGATGGCCTCGGCGCCCATCTGGGCACGGAAACCTTCGCCGTATTCGAGTTTGTACTCGCGGTACTTCTCTTCGGCCAGGATCTCGCGGGGCTTCAGGGGGGTGGTGCCGGGGTCGGTGACGGCATAGGCCTCGAAGTACAGCACCCGCTCAAGATCCTTGAGGGGGATGTCCAGGAGGTAGCCGATGCGGCTGGGCACGCCCTTGAAGAACCACACGTGGCTCACGGGGGAAGCCAGGGCGATGTGGCCCATGCGCTCGCGGCGCACGGCCTTCTTGGTCACTTCGACGCCGCACTTGTCGCAGACGACGCCCTTGAACTTCTGGCGCTTGTACTTGCCGCAGAGGCATTCCCAGTCGTTGACGGGCCCGAAGATCCGGGCGCAGAAGAGACCGTCGCGCTCGGGCTTGAGGCTGCGGTAGTTGATGGTCTCGGGCTTGGTCACTTCCCCCCGGGACCAGGAGCGGATCACGTCGGGGGACGCGAGGGTGACCCGGATGCATTCATAGGCGTTGATGTTCTGCTGCTCGGGAAACATTTCAGACCTCTCAAGAACGTTGTGGATTCACCTAGAGTCGGTTGCGAACTAGCCTTCGATGGAGAACGCCGGTTCCTCGACATCCTGGAGAGGCTCAAGCTGGTCCCTGGTGAGCATCTCGACTTCGATGCACAGGGCGTTGAGCTCCTTCTTGACCACGTTGAAGCTTTCGGGGAGGCCGGGATCCTTGATGGTCTCGCCCTTGATGATGGCCTGGTAGATCTGCGTGCGGCCATGCATGTCGTCCGACTTGTAGGTGAGGAGCTCCTGCAGCACGTGGGCCGCGCCGTAGGCCTCCAGGGCCCACACTTCCATCTCGCCGAAGCGCTGGCCGCCGAACTGGGCCTTGCCGCCCAGGGGCTGCTGCGTGATGAGGGAGTAGGGTCCAATGCTCCGGGCATGGATCTTGTTGTCAACAAGGTGGTGCAACTTCAGCATATACACGCAACCCACGTTCACGGGCTGCTCGTAGGCTTCGCCGGTCATGCCGTCGAAGAGCTTGGTCTTGCCGGTGATGTCCGGGCCGAGGCGGCCGTTCTTCTCCCAGGCCTTGCCCAGCCATTCCTTGATGTCGCTCTCGCGGGCGCCGTCGAACACCGGGGTGGTGAAGTGGACGCCGAGGACCTTGCCGGCCCAGCCGAGGTGGCATTCGAGAACCTGGCCGATGTTCATACGGGAAGGCACGCCCAGGGGGTTCAGCACGATGTCCACCGGCTTGCCGTCGGGCAGGTAGGGCATGTCCTCCACGGGGAGGATGCGGCTGACCACGCCCTTGTTGCCGTGGCGGCCGGCCATCTTGTCACCGACCTGCAGCTTGCGCTTGACGGCCACGTAGCACTTGACGGTCTTGAGCACGCCGGGCATCAGCTCGTCGCCCTTGACCAGGCGGTCGATGCGCTCGTTGAGGATGTCGCGCAGGACGCGGAGCTGGCTCTCGGTCTTGTCGAGGATGTCCAGCACCTGGGCTTCCAGGCGCTCCTTGCCCGCGGCGACGGTGACCTGACGGAAGCGGTGGTAGGGAACGGCTTCCAGCATGTTCTGGGTGAGCTTCTTGCCCTTGGGCAGGAGCTCCTTGCCCTTGTCGTCGGTGAGGGGCTCGGCCAGTTCCTTGTTCTTGAGGAGGGCGACGATCTTCTTCTTGGCCTCGGCGCGGATGATCCGCTCCTCGTCCTCGAGGTCCTTCTCCCACTTCTGGATCTGTTCGCGCTCGATCTGCTGGGTGCGGAGGTCCTTCTCCTGGCCCTTGCGGGTGAAGACCTTGACGTCCACCACGGTGCCTTCGATGCCGGGGCCGACCGTGAGGCTGGCGTCCTTAACGTCGGAGGCCTTCTCGCCGAAGATGGCGCGCAGGAGCTTCTCCTCGGGGCTGAGGATGGTCTCGCCCTTGGGCGTGACCTTGCCCACCAGGATGTCGCCGTGGCGGACCGTGGCGCCGATGCGGATGATGCCGCTCTCGTCGAGGTTCTTCAGCATCTCCTCGCGGACCTGGGGGATGTCCCGGGTGATCTCTTCGGGGCCCAGCTTCGTGTCGCGGGCGTGGACTTCGAATTCCTCGATGTGGATGGTGGTGTAGAGGTCTTCCTTGACCACGCGCTCGCTGATGAGGATGGCGTCCTCGAAGTTGTAGCCGCGCCAGGGCATGTAGGCGACCACCAGGTTGCGGCCCAGGGCCAGCTCGCCGTGCTCGCAGCAGGGGCCGTCAGCCAGGATCTGGCCGGCGGCGACGTACTCGCCCTTCTTCACCAGGGGGACCTGGTTGAGGCAGGTGTTCTGGTTGGACCGGGCGTACTTGATGAGCGTGTAGATGTCCACGCCGCTCTCTTCGCCTTCGGTCTCGGGGTCATCCTCGACGCGCACCACGATGCGGTTGGCATCCACGGTCTCCACGATGCCGGAACGGCGGCAGAGGACGCAGGCGCCGGAATCGCGGGCAGCGTAGTATTCCATGCCGGTGCCCACGATGGGGGCCTCGGTGCGCACGAGGGGGACGGCCTGACGCTGCATGTTGGCGCCCATGAGGGCCCGGTTCGCGTCGTCGTTCTCGAGGAAGGGGATGAGGCTGGCGGCCACGGACACGAGCTGCTTGGGGCTCACGTCCATGAGGGTGACCTTCTCGCGCTCGACGGTCTTGGTTTCGTCGGCGACGCGGGCGACCACGAACTCGTCCTGGATGTTGCCATCCTTGTCGACGGGCACGTTGGCCTGGGCGATGACGTGCTCGTCCTCTTCCCAGGCGGACAGGTACCAGGCGTGCATCTCGAACTTGGCGGGACGCTTGCCGGCCTTCTCGAGGCTGGCGTTCTGGGCTTCCAGCTCGTCCAGGCGGACGACCTGCATGTAGCCGAAGGACGAGTCGCCCACGCTGGTGACCTTGGCGTAGTTGACGATGCGGCCGTTCTCGACCTTCAGGTAGGGGCTCTCGATGAACCCGAACTCGTTGATGCGGGCGTAGCAGGAGAGGCTGGAGATGAGGCCGATGTTCGGGCCTTCAGGCGTCTCGATGGGGCAGATGCGGCCGTAGTGGGAGGTGTGCACGTCGCGCACCTCGAAGCCGGCGCGGTCGCGGCTCAGACCGCCGGGTCCGAGGGCGGAGAGGCGGCGCTTGTGCGTGATCTCCGACAGGGGGTTGGTCTGGTCCATGAACTGGGACAGCTGGCTGGACCCGAAGAACTCCTTCATGGCCGCGATGACGGGCTTGGAGTTGATGAGGTCGTGGGGCTGCAGCGGGCTGTTGGGGTCCTGGGCCATGGAGAACTTCTCCTTGATGGCCCGCTGGACGCGCACGAGACCGACGCGGAAGCAGTTCTCCAGCAGTTCGCCGACGCTGCGGACGCGGCGGTTGCCCAGGTGGTCGATGTCGTCCTTGCGCACCGGCGCCACTTCGTCCACGCGGTCGGAACGGGTGGTGTCGTACTTCTTCAGGCGCAGCAGGTAGTGGACGGTGGCGACGAAGTCCTCGGTGGACAGGGTGCGCGCGTCCAGCTCGGTCTGCAGGCCCAGCTTGGCGTTCATCTTGTGGCGGCCGACCTTGGAGAGGTCGTACTTCTGGGAGTCGAAGAACATGGAGAACAGGAGCTTCTTGCTGGATTCCAGCGTGGCGGGTTCGCCGGGCCGGATCTTCTTGAAGAGCTCCTTGGCGGCCTCTTCACTGTCCTCGGTGTGGTCCTTGGAGAGGGTCTCGGTGAAGACCTTGCCCGTGGCGTCGTTCTCGGGGAAGCCCACGACGAACTCGGACACGTTGTTGGCCAGGAACATCTCGAGGTGGGTCTGGACGAAGGCGTCGTTGGCCTCGAGCAGCACCTCGCCGGTGTTCATGTTGACCACGTCCTCCAGGAGGACGGCGCCGTCCAGGACGTTGCGCTCGACCGCGACCTGCTTGACGCCGGCCTTGATCATCGACTCCAGGAGGCGGCGGCTCACGGCCTTGCCCTTGGGGACGATGACGTCCTTGGTCTTGGGATCCTTGATGTCCTCGACGGCCTTCTGGCTCAGGAGCATGTCGCTGGGCTGCAGGAAGATCGAGGCGCCCTTGAGCGTGAAGCGCTGGGGCGTGTAGAAGTGGCTCAGCATGGCCTGGTTGTCCGCGAGGCGCTCGTCGAAGAGGCCCAGGGCGCGCAGGAAGGTGGAGCCGAGGAACTTGCGCTTGCGGTCGATGCGGGCGTAGAGCAGGCCCTTGGTGTCCAGCTCGAACTCGATCCAGCTGCCGCGGTAGGGGATCACCTGGGCGCTGTAGAGGGCCTTGTCGCTGCTGATGGCGAAGAACACGCCCGGGCTGCGGTGCAGCTGGGACACGATCACGCGCTCGGTGCCGTTGATGACGAAGGTGCCCCGGTCGGTCATGGTGGGCAGGTCGCCGAAGTAGACTTCGGATTCCTGGCTCTGCTTGTAGCGCCGGTTGCCCTTCTCATCCTTGTCGAACTGGTTGAGGCGGACGCGGATCTTCAGGGGGGAGGCCATGGTGGCGCCGCGCTCGACGCACTCTTCCATGCGCATCTTCTGATGCAGGCCCACGGGCTCGGAGCAGACGTCGCAGATCTTAGCCTGGTTCTTGTTGCGGGTGCCGCACTTGGGGCAGTCCACCGTGGGATCCTTCGGGTGGTCCGTCACGATGTGGTGGCCGCAGCTCTTGCAGGCGGTGCGCAGGTGCTCGAGGCCTTCGTTCTTGCCGCACTTGCAGGCCCAGTGGCCCACGGTGTAGTCGACGAATTCCACCTCGAGGCTCGCATCCGTGCCGTCGGGGTTCTTGCCGTTGTGCACGGGGAACATGGATTCGAAGACGGCCTTGAGGCCGCGACCTTCCCGCTCGCCGTGGAGCAGGTTCATCTGAAGGAACTCGTCGTAGCTGCGCTTCTGGATGTCGATCAGGTTCGGAATGGGAACCAGGGAGCGGATTTTCGAGAACTGCTCTCGCTGGCGGTAGATGTTCTGCTGAACGCTCATGGTTCACTCCGGAAGACACCCGCGCCGGCCCGGATGGGCCCGCGGGAAAACGTGGAGAGGTCGGACGGAAGGCACGACGAAAGACCCGGATCGCCGTCAATGCACGCGAAAGACAAACCCGGGGTCAGCCACACGCCGTCGCCGGCGGAAGCTGACCCGGAGGATCGCGATGTACTGGCACACGGAAAATGAAGCAACCGGGGCCCTTTGTGGTGGCTGGGGTCGAAATGCCCGGACACGGGTCCGGGGGCAAGAAATAAGCATACCACTTTTTCACAAACCACAAAGCGCAAGGTGTACAAAGACACCTCGCGCTTTGGATTTGACGCGGCAGGTCGACTTTTTACTTGATCGTGACCTTGGCGCCGGCGGCTTCGAGCTTTTCCTTGATCTTGGCGGCTTCGTCCTTGGACACGCCTTCCTTCACGACCTTGGGGGCGCCGTCGACCATGTCCTTGGCCTCCTTGAGGCCCAGGCCGGTGACGATCTCGCGGACCGCCTTGATGACGTTCAGCTTGTTCGCGCCAGCTTCCACGAGCTCAACGTTGAACTCGGTCTGCTCCTCGGCGGGGGCAGCGGCGGCGGCGCCACCGGCCGCAGGAGCGGCAACGGCAGCGGCGGAGACGCCGAAGCGCTCCTCGAGGGCCTTGACCAGGCTGGCCAGCTCGAGGACGGTCATGGTTTCGATTTCCTGGATCAACATATCAGCGGTGAGAGCCATGAAGTTCTCCTCTCAAATGATGGTTTCGGGGTGGGGGTGGAGACGGGCTAGGCCGCGCCTTCCTTCTGCTTGCGGATCGCCTCCAGGGCCACAGCGAGGCCGGAGATGGGGTACTGCATGAGATACAGCAGCTTGCCAATGAGCACGTCCCGCGAGGGCAGCTCGGCGATTACCTTGAATTCGGCGGCGGAGACCGTCTTCCCATCGAGGATGGCGCCCTTGAGGCTGGCAGCCGGATTGTCCTTGAGGAAGTTGTTGACGGCCTTGGCCAGGGCTACCACATCGTGTTCCGTGGTGGCGACGGCGGTCGCGCCCTTGAAGTGCTCGGACAGCCCTTCGAACATGGACTCCTTGACCGCCAGCCGAAGCAGCGTGTTCTTGGAGACCCGGTACTGGGCCTGGCTCTCCCGGATAGACTTCCGGAAGGTGGTGTCCTTGACGACGGTAAGGCCCTTGAAGCCGAGGACGACGGCAGACTTCGCCGTGGAGAACGTCCCCTTGAGCTGGGCCACTTCGGTGCGTTTCTGTTCGCGTTCCATGGTCAGCTCCTACTTTTCCGCGACGTGGACGACGGGGACGCTGGGGCCCATGGTGGAGGCCAAGTGAATGGCCTTCACATACTTGCCCTTCGCAGCGGCCGGCTTGGCCTTCTGGACGGCATCGATGAGAGCCTTGGCATTCTCCTTGAGCTTCTCAACGCCGAAGGAGATCTTGCCGACTCCAGCGTGGATGATGCCCGTCTTGTCGACGCGGTATTCGACCTTGCCCGCCTTGATCTCCTTGATGGCCTTGGCCACGTCGAAGGTCACGGTTCCGGTCTTGGGGTTGGGCATGAGTCCGCGGGGACCCAACACCTTACCCAGACGTCCGACGCCCTTCATCATGTCCGGGGTGGCCACGAGAGCGTCGAATTCCAGGAAACCACCCGCGATGCGCTCCACGAGATCGTCCCCGCCCACGATGTCCGCACCGGCGGCTTCCGCGTCCTTGATCTTTTCGCCCGTGGCGATGACGGCCACCCGCATGGTCTTGCCCGTTCCGTGGGGCAGGACGATGGTTCCGCGGACCATCTGGTCTGCGTGCCGGGGGTCGACGCCGAGCCTCATGTGCACTTCCACGGTCTCGTCGAACTTGGCGAACGCCAGGTCCTTGATCACCGTGAGAGCCTCACCGAGGTCGTAGGGGCGATCTTCGATCTTGGAGGCGGCAGCCTGGTACTTCTTCCCAGGTTTTGCCATGTTTACTCCTGTTCAAAAGATCTCCCGCGATGACGGTCGCGGTTGCCGGGATTCCCGCACGATGCGGGTTTCCGTGAAATGGCTTCTAGTCCACCACGTCCACGCCCATGGAGCGGGCGGAACCGGCGATGGAACGCATGGCGGCCTCGAGGCTGCCGGCGTTGAGATCGGGCATCTTGACCTTGGCGATCTCCGCAAGCTGGGCCTGGGTGATGGTGCCGACCTTGGTCTTGTTGGGAACCGGGCTGCCCTTGTCGAGGCCGAGCTTCTTCTTGATGAGCACGGCCGCGGGGGGGGTCTTCAGGATGAAGCTGAAGCTCCGGTCGCCGTAGACGGTGATGACGACGGGCAGGATGGTGCCCTTCTCGACGGCCGTCACGGACTTGGCGTTGAACTGCTTGACGAACTCCATGATGTTCACGCCGTGCTGGCCCAGGGCCGGACCGACGGGAGGAGCGGGCGTCGCTTCCCCGGCGGGGAGCTGCAGCTTGATGTAACCAGTTACCTTCTTAGCCATTTTCTATTCTCCCGCGACGGATTCCGGCGTATGCCGGCGACTGCCGCCTTGTAGGGCGGGAAGCGGCCTAGCGCTTCTCCACCTGGATGAAATCGAGCTCCACGGGGGTGCTTCGACCGAACACCGTCACCATCACCTTGATGGTGGAGCGCTCTTCGTGGATCTCTTCCACGTCCCCTTCGAAGTTGGCGAAGGGGCCATCTATGATACGGACCTTTTCGCCCTTTTCAAAGTGATACTTCGGCTTGGGCTTCTCCTGGGTCTCCTCGGTGTGGTTCATGATCTGCCGCACCTCGTCGTCGGTCAGGGGCGTGGGGCGCTTCTTGTTGGCGCCCACGAAGCTCGTGACCTTCGGGGTGTTGCGGACCAGGTGCCAGTCGGCGTCTTCCATCTCGTAGTTGGCGCCCTTCTTGGTCACCGCGATCTGGACGAGGAGATAGCCGGGGAAGGACTTGCGCTTTTTGAGGACCCGTTCCTTGCGGCCGGACTTGGCGTCGACCTTCATTTCCTCATACGTCTCCTCGGGGATCTGGATGTCCCCGAAGTGCTCGTCGCGCTCTTCCATCTTGATGCGCTGGCGCAGGCTCTCCATCACCTTGGCTTCGTAGCCGGAATAGGTGTGGATGATGAACCATGCCATCTTGCGTTCGGTGGTAGGGGCGGCCAAGGTCTCTCCTGGCATGCCCAAAAGATCGGTCATCGGGTCCTCCGAGCTAGTGGTGGGGGAGGATATACGCCATCCCCCAGGAGATGACTTTGTCGCAGGCCCACAGGAAGACTCCCACGAACGCCGACACGATCACCACCGAGTAGGCGGCGCTAAGGACCTTCTGCTTTCCGGGCCAATCCACGCGCTTGAGTTCCGCGAGGAGTTCCTTGACCTGATGTTTGATCGTCGTAATCAACGGGATCTCCCGGTTTTCAAGCGCCTTCAATCAATAGGCCCCAGCGGTCATTTGCTGGGGCCGAGCAAGAATGGCAGGGGAGACAGGTTTCGAACCCGCGACCTGCGGATTTGGAGTCCGCTGCTCTACCAGCTGAGCTACTCCCCTCTGGGCTTTGCAAGGAAGGGGGATCCCGCCGGAGCGGGATCCCATTCTGCCTTACCTACTTGCCTTCGCGGTGGAGCTTGTGGCCCCCGCACGAGCGGCAGTGCTTCTTGAATTCCAGCTTGCCCGTCGTGGTGCGCTTGTTCTTCGTGGTGGTGTAATTCTTGCGCTTACACTCGGTGCACAGAAGTTGGATGATGTCACGCATGGCGTGGATCCTTTACTGGATGACTTCGTCAACCCTGCCGGAGCCGACAGTGCGGCCGCCTTCACGGATGGCGAACTTGAGGCCCTTTTCCATGGCGATGGGAACGATCAGCTCGACGGTCAGGGTGACGTTGTCGCCCGGCATGACCATTTCGCGTCCCGCTTCCAGCTCGATGGAACCCGTCACGTCCGTGGTGCGGAAGTAGAACTGGGGGCGATACTTGTTGAAGAAGGGGGTGTGGCGGCCACCCTCGTCCTTGCCCAGGACGTAGACGGCGGCGGTGAACTTGGTGTGGGGGGTGATGCTGCCGGGCTTGGCCAGAACCATCCCGCGCTCCACGTCCTTGCGCTCGACGCCGCGGAGCAGGATGCCCGCGTTGTCGCCGGCCTGACCCTGGTCCAGGGACTTCTTGAACATTTCGACGCCGGTGACGACCTTCTTGACGGTGTCGCGCAGGCCGATGATCTCGATTTCCTCGCCGACCTTCACGACGCCAGCTTCGATACGGCCGGTGACGACGGTGCCGCGGCCGGTGATGGTGAAGACGTCTTCAACGGGCATGATGAAGGGCTTGTCCACGGGGCGGGCGGGATCGGGGATGTAGGAATCCACCGCTTCCATCAGCTCGTAGATGCACTTGACTTCGGGGGCGTTGACGTTGGTGGCGTTTTCCATGGCCAGCTTCGCCGAGCCGCGGATGATGGGGATATCGTCGCCGGGGAAGCCGTAGGAGGTGAGCAGCTCGCGCAGCTCCATCTCCACCAGGTCGCTCAGCTCAGGATCGGCGATGTCGATCTTGTTCATGAAGACGACGATGTAGGGCACGCCGACCTGACGGGCGAGCAGGATGTGCTCACGGGTCTGGGGCATGGGGCCGTCCGTGGCGGCGACCACGAGGATGGCGCCGTCCATCTGGGC
>DBME01000129.1 GCA_002298155.1 Holophagaceae bacterium UBA706
TAGATCGCCCCGGGTCCCCCGGAAAGGGGCGCCAGATCTTCCGCCACCCGGCCGCCCACGGACCAGAGGATGCGGATGCGCACGCCCGAATCCGGCATGCTCTCCACCCAGAGCCCCGCCCGGTGGGCCCGAACCACGCCCAGCACCGAGGAGAGCCCCAGGCCGCGCCCGGCCTCCTTGGTGGTGTAGTAGGGGTCGAAGATGCGGCTGAGCTTCTCCTTGGGGATGGAGGGCCCGTCGTTCTCCACCACCAGCTCCACCGCCTCGCCGGGCTGCGGGCGCAGGATCCAGACCCCGTCCATGGGGTTGAAGCTGCCCGGTCGCCGGGCGAGGATGCGGATGGTCCCGGGACGCTCGCCCAGGGCCTCCACCGCGTTGGCCACCACAGCCTTCAGGCACTGGGCCAGCTGGTCCGGGTCCGCCAGGACCTTGGGAAGGTCGGGCACCGACACGGCTTCGAGCCGGATGGCCGTGGACGGCTGGGTGAATTCCGCGGCGAAGTCCGCCACCTGCCGGGCCAGATCGACACGCACGGGGCGGCTCGTGCCCTTGCCGCTGTACTCCTGGATGTACTGGGTGATGCGCTTGGCCTTCACCAGAGAGCCCCGGGCCCAAGCCAGCGCCTGGGAGACGATGGCCGGATCGCCCGGGTTGGCGTCGAGCAGATCGAGGCTGGTCCACAGGGCCTGGAGGATGTTGTTGTAGTCGTTGGAGATGCTCCCGGCCATGAGGCCGAGGCTTTCCTGCTTGGCAGCCTGACGCAACGCCTCCTCGGCCCGGCGGAACCGCGTGATGTCCGTGCAGGTGGTGAGGAAGCTCACCACATGTCCCTCGGAATCCCGCTCCGGCGTGGTGCGGCACAGGACCCAGAGCTCCTGCTCCCTTGCGTTGAGCAGGCGGAACTCCGTCTCGTGGACCTGCTCCAACTTCCGGGCCGCCTTCCAGCCCTCCAGGAGGCGCTCCCGGTCCTCGGGATGGATGACCTTGGCCCACTTGCGGGCCAGGACGGGGCCGGGGGGAAGCCCCGTCACCCGCTCGTAGTGCCCGTTGACGTAGGTGCACGACCCGTCACGGTCGAAGCGGAACACGATCACCTCGATGGATTCCGCCAGGGATTTCAGGCGGTCCTCGCTGGCCTTGAGGGCCGTCTCGGCCGCCCTTCCCTCGGTGATGTCATGGAGCGTCGCCCACAGGTAGGTCTTGCCCTTCACCTCCACCGGCGCGGCATAGATCTGCACATCCCGCATCTCCCCGGAGGCCAGGCGGAAGCGCCGCTGGGCCTTGTACTGCCGCTCGTGGATGGTCTGGCGCAGCGCCTCGTCGATCTCCGATTCGGAGGTGCCGCTGAACTGGGCGATGCTCATGGTGCGCAGCGTGGCCAGGTCATAGCCGAGGAACGCCTCCGCGGCGGGGTTGGCGTCCAGGATCCAGCCGCCCTCGGGCGCGAGCAGGACCTTGATCCCGTTCTCCGCCAGGAAGAGCGAACGGAACTGGGCCTCCCGCTCCTGCAGCTCGGCCAGGAGGCTGCGCATGCGGGCTTCGCTTTCCCGGTGCTCGGCCTCCTTGTCCCGGAACTCCGTGATGTCCTGGCACTGGCAGACCAGGCCCGCCACGTCCCCGTTCCGGTCGATCCACAGGGCCTTGCTGAAGAGGATGTGGCGCACCTCCCCGTCGCGGCGGGTGGTCTCCAGGGTGAACACCTGGCTGCCGCCGGTGCGGTACAGCTCCTCGTCCTTGGCCACATGAACCTGGGCCCATTCCGCGGGAAGGATGTCGTGCACGGTCCGGCCCAGGATCTGGTCCCGGGAAAGCCCCAGGAACCTTTCCATGGCCCGGTTGCAGCCCACGTAGACGCCTTCGCGGTTCTTGAAGAAGACCACGTTGGGGAGGCTTTCGATCACCTCCTTGAGCGCAAAGAGCTCGCTTTCACCGGGGTGGGACTCCTTCAGGTGGTTCATGGGAGATCCCCTCCGGCGTCCGCTCCGGCCCAGGCCTCGCCATCCAGGATGGCCAGGCGGAGCGCGTCGACATAGTGGCTCAGGGCCGGCTCGAGCCACCGAAGGCCGGGCAGGTCGTGGGCGATGTAGCCCATGTGGCCCCCGGTGGCCTCCACGTGGAGGTGCACCGAGGGCGATAGCGAGAAGCCCGTCACATGGTCCGAGGGCGCGAGCGGGTCGTCCTTGGCCGTGAGCAGCACCGTCGGCACCTGGATCTCCGCCAGGCAGGGCCCGCAGGAGCACTGGGCGTAGTAGGCCTCACGATCCCGGAAACCCGCCCGGGGGGCCATGTAGAACTGGTCGAAATCCCGCAGGTTGTGGGCGCGGCGCGCCGGGACCTTCTCCCACCGGGCCTCCACCTCCGCCCAGAGCAAGCGGGTGAAGCGCCGGTCGTAGATGCGGTTGAGCCCCCGGCGCAGTTCCAGGCTGCCCTGCTCCAGGTCGGCGGGGGGGTTCACGGCGATGGCCCCGTCGGGCAGGGCCATGAATTCCGTCTCCCGCCCCAGGAGGAGCAGCAGCATGTTGCCCGAGAGCGAATAGCCGATGGCGATGTGGATCCGGTCCGGGAAGAAGCCCCGGCCCACCTGGATGACCGCCGCCAGGTCACCGCTGGAGCCGCTGTGGTAGGGGTTCTGGGCCAGCCCGCGGCCTTCGCCGGCCCCCCGGTGGTTCACGGAGATCACCGTATGTCCGGCCCCGTGGAAGACAGCGCCCGCCCGCCTCATGTAGTCCGCGTCCGTGGAGCCCCCCAGGCCGTGGAACAAGTAGACCACCGTGTCGCTTTCCCCCCGGGCCATCTTGATGCGCAGGGCATCCCCGTCGGGCAGTTTCAGGTTCAGGCGCTCCCAGGGCGGTTCGGGCGGGTTCGAGGGGAGGAACCATCCGGCCAGGGTCTGCAGGTGCCCCCCCACCGCCCACTTGGCCGGAAGGAACGGCGGGGGGCTGGGAAGATCCAGCATGGGTGGTCGGACGAAGGTCGGCATGGCAGGAGCAAAGTATAAATAGTGCGGAGAGAATTATTATCCTAATTTTCTCCGATCGCCGATGACCCGGGCGGGCACTCCTCCGACGATGGACCAGTCCGGGACATCCCGGGTCACCACTGCCCCCATGCCCACCACCGCATGGTCGCCGATGGTCACGCCGTCGGTCACCCCGGCGTTGGCGCCGATCCACACATCACGGCCGAGGATGATGCCCCGGGAGGTCACCGGCTGGTCGCGCACCTCCCGTGCCGGATCCAGCCCATGGTCGAAGGCGTAGATCGCCGCCCCGGAGGCGATGCGGGTGCCGTCCCCGACGGTGATGCCCCGGGCCCCCCCGTCCAGGGTGGCCCGGGCGTTCACCGACACGTCCCGCCCCAGGGTGATGGGTCCATGGAGGAAGGCTTCCGCGGCCACCGCGCACCCGGGTCCGATCACCACCCCGCGCCCCGGTTCCCCGAAGATCCGCGCCTCGGGGGCGATGAAGCAGCCCTCGCCGAGCTCCACGGTCTCCAGCTCCCGGAGGCGGGCCTGCACTTCGGCCTGCCAAGCCTCGGCCCAGGCCCGGTGGCGGTCCTTGAGGACGAAGTAGAGCCAGGGCATCCACGAAAGGCGGAGCTTGTGCTGGTCCCTGTAACGTTCAAGCTGTTGATCCATGACTATTTATTCTGCATGGGCCGGGAGCTGGAGGGCCAGGGGGAACGTGAAGGTGAGCCGGGTGGCCAGGCGCCTGGGCGGCTACTGGCGCTCGACCCGGTCCACGTGGCCGATGATCACCACGTTGGCAGGGCAGTCCTTCATCCCCAGCACGTCATCCACGGCCCCGCCGTTGCGGGCCACCAGGACCCGGTCGCCGACGCCGGCCTGGACGCCGTCCAGGGCGATCATCGTGCGGTCCCCGTACCGGCCGTCCTCCAGGATCTCCCTCACCAGCAGGAGCTTGCGCCCCGCGAAGAAGGCATGCTTCTCCGTTGCGACCACCGGGGCGAGCACTTCCGCGACGAACATGGGATCCTCCTCAGCTGGCCGAATCCACGATGCCCACCACGCAGGCGTCGATGGGACCGTAGCCGTTGGGGAGGGCCTTGGGGGCCTCCCGGGCGTCGATGTACATCACCAGGTCCCCGTCCCGGGAAGCCACCAGGTCCAGCGCCACGATGGCGCCGCCCAGGAGGCCGCCGGTGCCGTCCACGGGCTGGATCATGCGCAGGGTGTAGCCCTCCAGGGATTCCAGCTTCCGGGAGGCCACCACGAGGCCTTTCACCTGGGCTAGAAGCATCGGCTCTCCAGACCTTCGAGGACCAGCCCCTGGACCAGTTCGTGGGGGCGGGCGAGGATCTCGCTCTGCACGAAGGCGCCCTCCCGCCGGAGATGCTCCTCGGCCGAGGCCAGGGCGGATTCCACCTCCGCCAGGTCCCCGGTCAGGGTGAAGTAGCCCTTGCCGCCCAGGTCCAGGTCGAAGGTCATTTCCAGAAGGCGCACGCCGGTGGTCTTCACGGCGCGGTCCGCGGCCTGCACCAGGGCCGCCAGGGACTGGGCCTCCACGATGCCCAGGGCGTCGGTGGTGAGGTCCAGGCTCTTCTCGCCCTGCAGGGCCTTGAGCACCTGAGGGTGGAGGTTCGGGATGAAGGTCCAGGACACCAGGTAGGGATCGGCGTTGTCCCGGCCTTCCTCCACGGCCTCCAGGAGGTCCGCCTCGTCCCCGGTGAGGTGGATCATGAACTTGCCGCAGCCCACGGGACCTGCGCGCAGCAGGCGCACGTCGGCCTTCTTGACCATGAGGTCGCACACCAGCAGGCCCTTGGCGATGCTGGTGAGCTCGAGGATGCCGAGGGTCGGGACCGGTGTCGGGTTGGGGGTAGCCATGGGTTGATCCAATCGGATGATCAGACGATGCGGAAGTGGTCCTTGAGGACGCAACGGCGGCGGCGGGTGAAGTGCACCGCGTTGGTGAGGCCCTCGCCCGTGGGGGAGGCGATGGTGAAGGAGGTGGATCCCGGCCCCTCGAAACCCAGGCCGTTGAAGTTGGACCCGTTCTTCACGAAGATCGAGGAGTCCACGGCGCGGGCCATCTCGTCCAGGTGGTCGATGTTCTTGGAGTACATGCTGGCCGTGTGCCGGAAGCCGTGCTCGGCCTCCACCGCCATGCGGATGGCCTCGTGCACGTCCTTGGCCCGGGTGAACCCGATGACCGGCATGAGCAGCTCGGCCTGGATGAAGGGGTGCTGGAAGGGCACGTCCGCGAAGATCAGCCTGGGCTCGCCCGTGAAGGAGATGCCCGCCTGGCGCAGGATGTGGCTGGCGTCCTTGCCCACGAAGGCCTTGTGGGGGTGGTGACCGTCCACCACGAGGCGTTCCACCGCGGCGATCTCGGCGCCCTTGAGCTCGTAGGCTCCGGCAGCCACGATGCAGGCCTTGAGGCGGTCCGCGATGGCTTCCACCGCGATGACTTCCTTCTCGCAGATGCACACCAGGTTGTTGTCGAAGGAGGCCCCGGCAACGATGCCCCGGCCGGCCACCTCAAGATCGGCGGTCTCGTCCACCACCACCGGCGGGTTGCCGGGGCCGCCCGCGATCACCTTCTTGCCGGCGGCGAAGGCCGCCTTGACCACCGCGGGGCCGCCCGTGACCACCAGGAGGCGGATGCCCTTGGCGCGCATGAGCTCGTTGGCCGATTCGATGGTGGGTTCGGTGACGCAGGTTATGAGGTTGGCCGGGGCCCCCTCGGCCACCAGGAGGCGGTTCATGAGGTCGATGGTGTAGGCGTTGGTCTTCTTGGAGGCCGGGTGGGCGTTGAAGACCACCGCGTTGCCGCCGCTGATCATCCCGATGCCGTTGTTGATGACGGTCTCGGAGGGGTTGGTGCAGGGAGTGATGGCCCCGATGACCCCGTAGGGGGCCAGTTCCTCGAGGCTCAGGCCGTGCTGGCCGGAGACCGCCTCGGCCCGCAGGATCTCCGGGCCGGGGGTCTTGTTGATGACCAGCAGGTTCTTCTTGATCTTGTCCTCGACGCGCCCCATCCCGGTTTCCTGGACGGCCAGTTCGGACATCTCCCGGGCGTGGCGGCGGAGGCCCGCCCTGAGGCTGGCGATGATCTCCATGCGCCGTTCCAGGCCGATGGCCCGGTATTCCAGGAACGCCTTCTCCGCGGCCTGGATGGCCGCGGGGATGTCAGGGAAGCATCCCTGGAGCGCACCCGGCGCCGGAGCAGCCGCCCCGCCCTCCAGTTCACGGAGGACGCGTTCGGCGATTGCCGAGACCAGAGCCCGATCGATTTCCATGCTTGAGCCTCTCGACCCTTAGGGGTTCAGGATTTCCGGTAGACCTCGGCGCCCTCGAACTGGATCGTGTCCACGATCCCGATGACGACGGCGTCCACGGGCTTGCCCTCGCTGACGGGCGTCATGCGGGCGGAACTGCCCTGGCAGACGATCACCCATTCCTGGGATCCCGCCCCGACGCTGTCCGAGGCCACGAAGGGGTTGCCCTTGGCCGCGCCCGTGGCATCCACGGGCTGGACCAGGAGCAGCTTGTGGCCGACCAGGGCGCCGACCTTCTGGCTGGCGACGACGTCGCCCACCACTTTGGCGATCAACATAGCTCGCCTCCCTGGACGCTAGGCGTTCGTCGTGGGACGGCCCAGGGGGAGGACGGAGTCCACGTTCTCGTGGGGGCGGGGGATGACGTGGACGGAGACGATCTCGCCGACCTTCTGGGCCGCGAGGGAACCGGCTTCCACGGCGGCCTTCACGGCGGCCACGTCGCCACGGATGATGGCGGTGACGTAGCCGCCGCCGATCTTCTCGTAGCCCACCAGCTGCACGCGGGCAGCCTTCAGCATCGCGTCGCTGGCTTCCGTCATGGCGACGAAACCCTTGGTTTCGATCATTCCGAGCGCTTCACTCATTGGAATCTCCCTGGTTGGTGGCGAGGCGCCACGGGGGTTTCGTTGACGATCAGGCCTTGGTCCGGTACGGACGGCCGTGGATGGAGTTGATGGCGGAAATGGCGGCCTGCATGGCGCTGTCGATCTCGGACTCGCGGCCGGCCATCATCAGGCGGCCCACGGCCCCGAAGGGCTTGAGGTCGATGAGGGAGACGTCGGCGGCCTTCTCGGCTTCGTTGGCGGCCAGCACCGCGTAGGCGGCGGGATCGCACTCGAAGAGGAAGAGGGACTGGCCGGGCAGGATCATGTGGCCGTAGCGGTTCCGGTTGATGATCTGGGCGTGCATGGGTTCCACGGACCGGATCACTTCGCAGGTGGCCACGTAGGGCGTCAGGCGGTCGGTCTCGCTCAGGCCGAAGGTGCTGATGGCGGCCTCGCCGGCGATCTGCACTTCGCCCTTGTCGAAGGCGTGCACTTCCAGCATGCCGAAGGTGCGTTCAACCACCTGGGCCGCGGGCTGGACGTTGGCGGCCTTGAGGGCCACGTCGGTCATCTTGTTGATGGCGATTCCGGGGGCGACCTCGATGTAGACCGAAGCCTGCTCCTTGAGGGGCGGGAAGCCCCGGGAGCCCAGCCCCACGAAGGCCGCCAGCTGCGGCTGGAGGGAATCGATGAAAACGTAGGCCCTGAGGGTCAGCTGGCCGTCGCTCATATCAGTACCCCTTTCCTTCGCCACCGGTGACGATGGCCACACCCGAACTGGCCCCGATGCGCGTGGCGCCCGCGGCGATCATCTTCTTGGCGTCCGCCAGGGACCGCACGCCGCCCGAAGCCTTGACGCCCATGCGGGGCCCCACGGTCCGGCGCATCAGCGCGATGTCGGCCTCGGTGGCGATGCTGCCCTTCACGAAGCCCGTGGAGGTCTTCACGAAGGTGGCTCCGGCGTTCTTGCAGATCTTGCAGGCCGTGACCTTCTCCTCGTCCGTGAGAAGGCCGGTCTCCAGGATCACCTTGGTGGTCTTGTTGCGGGCGGCCTGAACCACGGCGCGCACGTCCTTCTCCACCAGGGCCAGATCACCGGACTTCAGGGCGCCGATGTTGATGACCATGTCGATCTCGTCGGCGCCGTTGGCGATGGCTTCCCGGGTCTCGTAGGCCTTCGTGCGGGAGTCCATGGCGCCCAGGGGGAAGCCCACCACGCAGCAGACCTTGACGTTGGAGCCGCGGAGCAGGTCCCGGCAGCGGGCCACCCAGGAGGTGTTCACGCACACCGAGCAGAAGCCGTACTCGCGGGCCTCCTTGCACAGCACGTCCACTTCGGCGGCGGTGGCTTCGGGCTTGAGCAGGGTGTGGTCGATCATGGCGGCCAGCTCCTTGTCGATCCCGGCCGGACCACGGCCTCCGGCGCCCTTGGCGGGCGCCTTGTCCCCGAGGGCCTTGAGGACCTCCTGGGTGATCAGATCTACCAGTTTCTTCTCGTCCATCTCGACTCCACCTCGGGCCGGGGCCCCGTTTCACGACTACCGTTCGATCTTGTCCACCCGCTTCTGGTGCCGGCCCCCTTCGAAGGGCGTGGCGAGCCAGGTGAGGACCATCTGCTCCACCACGTCCGGGGGATTGGCCCCGGCGCCGAGGGTGAGCACGTTGGCGTTGTTGTGCTGGCGCGAATTGAGGATCGTCTTCATGTCGTAGCAGAGGGCCGCCCGGATGCCCGGGAAACGGTTGCACACCATGGACGAACCGATGCCGGCGCCGTCGATCATGACGCCCATCTCGCAGCCACCCGCCAGAACGGCCTGGGCCACGGCCTTGGCGTAGTCGGGGTAGTCGACGGCCTCCTTGGATGGGCAGCCCACGTCCAGGACGGCGAAACCCTTGGCTTCCAGCACGCCCTTGAGCCGCACCTTCAGCTCGTACCCGCCATGGTCCGAACCCATGGCCACCCGGCGTCCCCCGGTCCGGCGGGAGAGGACCTCCCGCACCACTTCCGACACAAGCTGTTCGACCTTCTGGGGATCCACGGGAGCCCCTCCATGGTTTTCCTGAGACCTACCATATGACCCCATCCCGTCCGATCCTGGCAACCGGATAGCGTCGTTTCCCTCGAATGCCGTTAGGGAAAAAATATTCCCTGAGGGGAAAAAAATAAACTATCACGCAAATCCCTGCGTGACAACTGAAAGACGGACGAAATCAAAGAAGCGGGAAGGTCAGGATGAAGGTCGAGCCGGCCACCAAGGCCAGGACATTGGCCAGGGCGAGGCTTCCGCCCGCGATGATGCGGGCAGGCTTTTCCGTCAGGCGCGGCAACGCCACCATCAACGCCAGGATCCAGAGCACCGCCAGCCCCACGAGAAGCAAACGGACGAGCGATCCGGTGGAAGGGCGTTTGATGGGAGATCCTGTTGATTTCTGCACCAAAGATAGCAGGACTTCACCTTTGCCAATACAAGGGCCCCCCGCAAGGGGCCCTTGTGCCTTATTTGCTCTGCGCCTTGAAGATCAAGGATTGAAGACCATGTATTTGAAGGTGGCCCAGAGCCCCCGGTTGCAGGCCCCGGAAGGGTCGTAGCCCACGGCTTCCGTCACCATGAACTTGGCCAGGCGTCCATCGCTGGTTCTCAGCACGTACACGCTCCCTGCCTGGATGGCGTACTGGTCCACCGTCGCCAGGGTCAGATTGGCCGCCACGGATTTGGTGATGTCGTCATAGGGGATGTCCGACACCGCGAGGGACTGGATCCCGGCGTTCATCCGCAGTTCCCAGCGGCTGTGCACCGTGTTGTCCCAAATGATCCATACGTCATCCGCCGCCCGGGGCCGGGGGTAGTCGTCCCCGGAGAACCAGCCCTCCTCCCAGCTGAAGCATTCGGTCTGGCTGTTGTCCACGTTCAGGGCCCAACTGGTCCACTCGTCCGTGGCCCACCAGCCGAAGTAGGCGCTCAGGTAGGCAGTCCCCACGTGGTACGGCTTCTCCACGGGGAAGGGGCCCTTGGCGGTGGCGTAGATGCCGGGTTGGACATAGGCCACCACCTCCATGGGGGACCAGCCCCCCTCGGGAATGGTCTTGAGGGAGCACCACCAGCGGTTGGGCCGCCGGTAGGCGTCGTCCACCGGCTTGAGCTCCACCGGCTTGTAGTTGGGGTTGTTGGGGAAGAGCTGCACCCATTCGATGGGGGCGTTCACGTTGGGCACGATCTCGGCTTCCAGGAAGGGGTCGTCGGGGGTGCTCACCTTGTCGATGCACACCCACTGGATGCTCGGCGCGGAGGGCTTGGGCGTCACGTAGATCCCCGAAAGGGTCTGCTCCGCGGTCTGGCCCTTCACGTTGGTGACCCGGACCTTTTCCGTGGCACTGAAGGCGTAGCTGTTGGGGTAGTTCTTGACGTCGGCCAGGGGGTAGTAGGCGTAGAAGGCGGATCCGGGAATGTCCTGGGTCATGGTGCGCAGGACCCCGTCCTTGTCCATGAACTCCACCTTCTCGACGCCGTTGTAGTCCCCCACCACGGCGTTCACGCTGCCGGTGCCGCTGTCGTAGTAGGCATAGGTGATCTCGGGTTCGTCGATGACGCCGGGCACCGAGGCCCGGGGGGCCTTGGCGACGATCACGGAGTTGCTGTTCAGGCGCAGGTCGAAGATGTTGTACCCGGCCGGCAGCGCCACGCCCTGCCCGAACCCGTTGGCCGTGTAGGTGGCCCCGTCCACGCAGATTGTCCAGCCGTCCAGGCTCATCTGCTTCTTCAGGCCCTCCATGTCGGCATAGGTGATCCCGATGCCCGAATGGGTGAATCCGCCGATGCCCCACAGGAAGGCGTCGCCCAGCGTCACCTTGGGGGAGGTGGGGCGGTCGTCCGCGTACACCAGGGTATGGACGAAGTTGCCGTCGCCCACGTCGAAGTAGAGGTCCGCGCTCACGGACTTGCACCGGGCCCGGTACTCGTTCCAGTCGCCCATGTTCTCGTAGGCGCCCGTGGTGGCGTTCTTGCGCATGACGTCCGCGGCCATCTGGGTCATGGTGACGCTCACGGGGGCCCCGCTTTCCAGGGCCCTCAATTCGTTGAGGGTCAAATAGATGGGTTCACCGTTCTGGTTGGTGTCCACCACCCAGTACACGCCGGGGGTGGCCGGATAGGAACCACCGGGTTCCAGGAGGTTCACCTGGGAGTTGCCCGGCTGGAAGGTGGCGACATTGTGGCCGCCCACCCGCAACGTCAGCGTGGGCACCACGTTGCTGGCGCAGGCGCTGCCCTGGTTGTACACCCGGAGGAAGAGCTTGACCCGGGCGGCTTCGGTGGGATTGGTCGTGGTGGCCTTGGCCCACTCCTCCGTGCTCACCAGGGATCCGCCCTGGGAGCTGGAGTTGGTGGTCTCGTTGGTGTTGGCGATGCTGCCGGAATAGTTCGCATGGAAGGTGACGCTGGCGGAGACGCCGGGAAAGCTGAAGCCGGCTTCGGCCTCGTAGCCCACCTCCCAGCCGTGCTCCGTGGTGTTGGAATGGGTGGCCCCGGTGCTTCGCTCCCAGGTGCTGCCCTTCTCCAGCGACTCGGTCTGGGTGACGGTGATCTCCTGGTCGAGGGTCACGCGGTAGCCCTCCAGGCGCACCACGATCTCCGGCAGGGCCGGCACCATGGGCAGGTCGCCCGGGCCGGTGACGGAGACGTCCATGTTGGTGCCGGAGATCTCGGTCAGGTCGTCGAAGGGATCCTGGTCCGTGGAGCGCTGGTTGGGGTCGGTCTTGTAGTAGCGCACCGAATGGTCGACGCCATCCCAGAGCTTGGGCTTGCCGCTCAGGGGATCGTAGGTGAAGCCGTACATCTCCAGGTAATTGGGGATGCCGTCAGCGTCACTGTCCACCAGCTCGCCATCGTTGGTGCCGTCGCCGTCATCGTCCTTGTCCAGGGCGGCGATGACGCCGTCCTTGTCCTTGTCCAGGACCAGGTCGGTGGAGCTCCAGGTCATGTCCCCGAAGATCTCCACGTTGTCGGCGACGCCGTCCCCGTCCGTATCCACCTTTAAGGGGTCCGTATGGGTGACGGTCCGTTCGATTTCGTCCGGCAGGTTGTCCCCGTCCGTGTCGGGGTTGCCCGCACGCAGGGACGCCAGGGTCTGCTGGTAGATGGCGGAAATCGTCCCCTCGCCGCCGGGCTCCGCGGGTGCCGACTTGTGGCCCCCGCTGCACCCGATGGCGCATAGGAGGGCGAGCAGAAGGGGATAGCGCAACGGGATTCCATGGTTCATGGACACCTCCATATCGAACCTTGCTGGTTGGGGATCGACCGAAGGGTAGGGGATTGGTGTAAACACCTTGCAAATGGAGGTAAAATGGAGGGTCCATCAGGCAAATAAATGAGCGATCAGGGAACCATCCTTCTCATCGAGGACGATCCGGCCCAGCGCCTGTTCCTGGTCTCCTACCTCCGCCAGGCGGCCTTCCAGGTGCAGGAGGCCGACACCCTTGCCCAGGGGCGTCTGAAGGTGGCCTCCATCCACCCGTCCCTCGTGCTGCTGGACCTCAACCTGCCGGACGGAGACGGCCTCGAGCTGGCCCGGGACCTCATCCGGAGGGGCGTCCCCGTCCTGATCATCACCAGCCGTCCCCACGACCGGATCCGGGCCCTGGAGCTGGGCGCGGACGATTTCCTGGACAAGCCCATCGACTACCGCGAGCTGGTGGCCCGCATCCACAACCTCCTGCGGCGCTGCGGCGACGTGGCCACGCGCGCCCAGCCCCTGGGGGCCTTCCTCCTGGATGGCCCCGGCCGGCGCCTGCTGGACCCGGATGGCGCGGAAGTCACCCTCACCCGGGGCGAATTCGACCTTCTGGCCGCCCTGGCGGGAGCCCGGGGCAGGGTGCTCAGCCGCAACGACCTCGCGGAGGCCATCACGCCTCTGGGGGACCCCGGAGGGGGCCGAAGCGTGGACATGCTTGTCTCCCGCCTCCGCCGGAAGCTGGCGGATGACCCCCGCAGCCCCTCCCTGCTCCAGACCGTGCCGGGCGTGGGCTACCGGCTCCAGGGCTGACCCGTGGCCACCGGCCAGGTCCACCTCACGCGCTGGCTGGGCCTTTTCGCGGACCCGGCCGCCGAAAGGGCCTTCCGGGCGGACCTCCGCCCCCGCCTCGCCGCCCAGTTGCGCATCCTGGCCTTCCTCCCGGGCGTCTACGTGGCCGCGAGCTTCCTGGACCACCGCACCTTCGGCACCACGCCCCCCTTCTGGTGGCTGGCGGGCCTGCGCTTGGGCGTTTGGACCCTGGTGGCCCTGGCGGGCGCCCTCGCCCGGCCGACCCGTCCCATCCGCACGTCCCAGTTCCTCCTCTTCGCGGGGGTCTCCCTGGTCCTGGTGACGGAAGTGGTGGAATACCATCTCCTCGCCCTCACCCAGGGGCCGCCGCCCACCCAGGGGCTCCCCTTCGTGGTCCTCTTCATCCTGGGCATCTACATGATGCTGCCCCTGTCCCTGGACTTCGGCCTCACGGCCGGCGGCCTCGGCACCACCCTGTACCTGGGCTACCTTCTGGCCAACCAGGGGCCCGGGCCCTCCGCCGTGGGCCTGCAGGCGCTGTACCTGCTGTTCGCCAACGGGGTCGGCCTCGCCTTCCGGATCACCTGGAACCGCATCCAGCGCCGGGATTTCGCCCTCAGGACCCGCCTGGAGCGCGAAGTGGCCGAGCGCAAGGCGGCGGAGGCGATGGCACGCCGGGCTACCGAGGCGAAGAACCGGTTCCTGGCCTCCATGAGCCATGAGATCCGGACCCCCCTCAACGGCGTCCTCGGAGGCGTCCAGCTCCTGCGGGCCCTCCCCCTGACCCCCGACCAGCAGGAGCCGCTGGACCTCGTCGCCCGCAGCGGCGAGCTCCTGGCCCGCCTGCTGGATGACGTCCTGGACCTCGCCCGCATGGAGGCAGGCCGCCTGGTGATCACCCGGGAACCCTTCGACCCGGCCGACCTGCTCGCCGCCGTGCGGGCCGCGCTTCAACCCCAGGCCCTGGCCAAGGGCCTCGTGCTCCGGGTGGAACACGGCCCCCTGCCACCGCAACTCCTGGGCGACCCCCTCCGCCTCCGCCAGGTCCTGGTCAATCTGGCGGGCAATGCGGTCAAATTTACGGAGCGGGGGGACGTGGTGGTCCGCCTTGAGGCCAGCCCCGCCCCGGAAGACGCGTTCCGGTGTTCCTTCCAGGTCGCCGACACCGGCCCTGGCCTCGATCCGGAGGCCCAGGGGCGGGTCTTCGCCCCCTTCGAGCAGGGCGACATGTCCACCCAGCGCCGGCACGGCGGCACGGGCCTCGGCCTGACCATCGCGCGTGAGCTGGTGGCGGCCATGGGCGGGGACCTCTCCCTCGAGAGCACCCCCGGTCACGGTTGCCGTTTCGCCTTCACCCTCCTCCTGCCCCGGAGCCCGGCCCCGGAGGCTGCGCCCGGATCCCAGGCCGAACCTTCCACCTCCCGCACCATCCTGGTGGTGGATGACCAGGAGGCCAACCGCCTCGTGGCCGCCGGCCTCCTGGGCATCCTGGGCCACCGCACCGTCTGCGTGGCCAGCGGGGCCGAAGCCATGGAGATCCTGGCGGCCCGTCCCTTCGACGCCGTCCTCCTCGACGTGCACATGCAGGACATGGACGGCCTGGCGACCCTCCGGCATCTCCGGGCCAATCCCGTCACCGCCTCCGTTCCGGTCTACCTGTGCTCCGCGGACACCGAGCCCGCCCATGTCCAGGCGGGCCTCGAAGCCGGCGCCCAGGGCTACCTTGCCAAGCCCCTCCGCCTGAAACACCTCGCCGAGCGTCTGGGAGGCCAGGCCCCCGCCTCCCGCCACCCATCCACCGACCTCGCCCAGCGCATCCGGTCCGACCTGGGCGAAGTGACCTGGACCCAGGGCCTGCGCCTGTGCCGGGAATCCCTGGAGGCCTGCCTGGAGGACCTCCACCATCCGGCCCGCACCGCAGGCGCCTTGCACCGAATCAAAGGCCTCGCGGCCACCTTTGGCCTGGATGAACTCCATCGGTTCGTGGTCGGCGCCGAAACCAGCGATTCAGCAGACGCAACCTTAACGATCGAAAAAGTCCGTTCCGCGTGCCACGTCGCCTTGTCCCGCCTAGGCGAAACCTAGTAATGGAAAAGCCTCGAACCGGTGAGGTTTCGAGGCTCTGTTCTGGTGCCCGGAGACGGATTTGAACCGCCGACACATGGATTTTCAGTCCATTGCTCTACCAACTGAGCTATCCGGGCCTAGCGTTCCATCTTATCAGGGCAAGGCACATTTTCAAGTGCGAAAGGAACGGCGCTCGGGCATGCTTTAAGGTTCGGAGTCCCTTATGGTTTCCCCCAGCAAAAACAAGGTCATCCAGGTCCAGAAGCCGGCCCAGAGCCTCCAGGCTTTCCAGAAGAAGGTAGCCTCGGGCGATGACATCCAGACGGGCCTGCTGCGGCCCATGCTCATCGGCGCCGGCATCGTCCTCGGCCTGGGCGTCGCGGTGTTCGGGTACCGGTCCTGGCGCGCCTCTGTCGTGGAACGGTACGAATCGGAGATGGCCACCTTGCAGCTGGACGTCACCGGCACCTCCCAGGAGCCGGTCCCCGCCGCGGAGATCGAGAAGCGCATGCGGGAGAAGCTTCCTCAGCTGGAAGCCCTCGTCCAGCGCGCCCCGGGCTCCGAAAAGGATGCCGCCCAGGGTCTCCTGGCCTCCTGGAAGCTGCAGCTGGATGGCACGGGCGGCGTGAACGCCGTTCAGGACGACGCCTGGGGCAAGCTCCGACTTGCCCAGAAGCAGATCGCCCTGGGACAGGGCAAGGAAGCCGCCACCACCCTGGCTTCCCTGCGCAAGAAGGCGGACCCGGATCAGGCCTGGGCTTCCGTCTACTGGTCCACCCTCCTGGACGCCGACCGCCTTCTGGGCGACCGGGCCCAGGCCCTGAAGGATTTCGCCGACTACAAGGCCCGGTTCAAGAACCAGGCCGACCCCGCCGTGGAGCGCATGCTCCAAGGCGTCTAGGGTCTGTTTGCAATGTAGGAGGCCCCGCGATGAAGGCACCGGCCATGGCAAGACAAGGCACGCGAGGAGAGCGAATCGGGAATTCGTTCGACGAGCGTAACGCGGGATTGCCGTGGCCGCTGCCTTCACCCGAAGGGCGGCGCCTGGAATCATTGCAACACATAGGTCCACATAAGGTGGACCTATGTGATGCAAAGATCCTATCGGGTGCAAGCCCCTTGAAAATACCACCTGTATTCCCTGCGGGCCTTGCGCCCGATAATCGGGCCTCCAGACGCCGTCGCGGGGCCTCCTACTTTGCAA
>DBME01000165.1 GCA_002298155.1 Holophagaceae bacterium UBA706
GGCCCGGCCCGCCAGCACCCGGTCACCGGTGCGGGCCTCCCGCACCTCGATCTCGCAGATGGCGTCCAGGCGCGCGGCGAAGGCGGCGGTGAATTTCTCGGGCATGTGCTGGACCACAACCAGGCCCGGGCAGGTGCGGGGCAGCGACGACAGGACGAATTCCAGCGCCTGGGTGCCGCCGGTNNTGGTGGCGGCCATGGCCTCCACGCCGGGGGCCAGCACCGCGTCGGCGCTGAGACGGGGCGGAACGGGCCTGGAAACCCGGGAGACCCTGGCGCCGGAAGCGGCGTGCACCGCATGGACCAGGTCGTTGGAGGAGTCTTCCAGGAAGTTCTTCACCCCCAGGGTGGGCTTGGTGAAGATGGTGAAGGCGCCGGCGGCCAGGGCCTGCATGGTGGTCTCGGCCCCCTTGGCGGTGAGGGAGGAGCAGATGATGACGGGCGTGGGATGCTCGGCCATGATCTTGCGCAGGAACGTGATTCCGTCCATGCGGGGCATCTCCACATCCAGCAGGATCACGTCCGGCCATTCCTTGTTCATCTTGTCCATGGCGAAGATGGGGTCCATGGCGTGGCCGATGACCCGGATGCCCCGGTCCTTGCCCAGGATCTCGGCCAGGGCGGCCCTCACCACGGCGGAATCGTCGATGATCATGACCTTGATGGGGCGGGCGGAGTCAGGGGACACGGTACACCGTCGGGCGGAGAGGGATGAGGCCATGCCCCAGACCCGTGAGGCTTTCGGAATGGCCCACGATGAGCAGCCCCCCGGGCTTGACCTGCGCGGCCACGGCCTCCACGGCGGTCTTCTTCTGGGGGGGCTCGAAGTAGATGAGGACGTTGCGGAGGAAGGCCACGTCGAAGGGGCCGAAGG
This sequence comes from Holophagaceae bacterium UBA706, assembly GCA_002298155.1. Taxonomy (GTDB): domain Bacteria; phylum Acidobacteriota; class Holophagae; order Holophagales; family Holophagaceae; genus Mesoterricola. The sequence continues at coordinate 874 of DBME01000165.1, forward strand.
ATGGCAGGGGCTGCATGAGGTTGGCCTGGGTGAAGGTCACCCTCTGCCTTAGATGCCGGCTGATCAGGAACATGCCTTCGTGCTGGCCTTGGCCCTTGAGGCAGTGCTCGTGGAGCAGGTTCTTGGGTATGGATGCGCTCCGCTCCATGGGATAGAGGCCCTGACGGGCCCGTTCCACGACCCGCGAGCTTATGTCCGTGCCATGGACGCGCCATTCGGCGGTGCCCAGGAGGTCGGCCAGGACCATGGCGATGGTGTAGGCCTCCTCACCGGACGAGCTTGCCGCGCTCCAGACCCGGAAGGGGAAGGGCACCGGGCGCAGGGCCCGGATGTGGTCGGCCAGGATGGTGAAGTGCTCGGGCTCCCGGAAGAAGGAGGTCTCGTTGGTGGTCATCAGGTCCATGGCCACCTGGAGTTCCTGGGCCTCCGCCGGGTTCTGCAGCATGCGGAAATAGGCTTCGAAACTGGCCACCTTCCGGGCCCGCAGGCGGGAGCCCAGGCGCCCGACCACCAGGGCCTTCTTCTGGTCCGATAGGTTGATGCCGGTGAGTTCCTTGATAAGTTTCCGGATACGGCTGAATTCCGCGTCCGAGATCGCAGGCGTCGGCTGGGCGAAGGGTGAGCCTTGCCCGGCTGGGGATGGCTCTGCGGTCACGGGGCGGTGTCCTCCCTGGACCCCGAGGCGAGGCTCGCCATCTCCTCGATCGAGAGGACATGGTCGACATCCAGGATGATGACGAACTTGCCGCCCACCTTCCCGACACCGGCAAGGAAATCGGAGCGCAGGGTACTGCCGAAGGTGGGCGCCGGTTCGATCTCCGAGGCGCCGATCTCCAGGACCTCGCTCACGTGATCGACGATGATGCCCAGCTCCAGGAGGCCTTCGCCGGCGGCCACCTCCAGGATCACGATGCAGGTCCGTTTGGCGACGTCGGTGATGGGCCTGCCGAACCGCACCGACAGGTCCACCACCGGCACGACGGCCCCCCGCAGGTTGATGACCCCCCGGATGAAATCCGGCATGAGGGGCACCTCCGTCAGGTTCCCGTACTGGATGACCTCCTTGATGGACCGGATGTCCATGGCGAACATCTCGCCACCCAGCACGAAGGCGAGGAACTGATCCTTTTTCTCGGCCTGGGCACGCTCGAGGTGGGCCCGGTTCCGTTTGTTCAAGAGCATCGGCTCCGCCATGGTTTCCTCCTGCTAGAACCGGGTGAATTCACGCTCGTCCGGATCCGGAAGAGCTTCTCTCGTCCTGCGGGCGGTTACGGGCGCCCTCCCCGCGGAAGGCGCCTTGCGGCGCACCTGGACCTTGGCTCCCGCCAGCTGGAAGAAGGCCATGGTCGTCTGGAGTTCCATGGCCTGGGCGCTCACTTCCTCGGAGGTGGAGGCCAGCTCCTCGGAGGCCGCGGCGTTCTGGGCCACGGCCTGGCTGATCTGGCCGATGGCGCCGTTGATCTGGCCTACACCGGAATTCTGCTCGGCCGAAGCCGCGGCGATTTCCATGACCAGGTCCGACGTCTTCTGAATGGACGGCACGATGGTCTCCAGAAGCTTCCCAGCCCGCTCTGCCAGTTCCACGCTGCCCGAGGCCAGGCGGCTGATCTCCTCGGCGGCCACCTGGCTCCGTTCGGCCAGCTTGCGCACTTCGGCCGCCACCACCGCGAAGCCCTTGCCGTGCTCCCCGGCCCGGCCCGCCTCGATGGCCGCGTTCAGGGCCAGCAGGTTGGTCTGGTAGGCGATGTCGTCGATGATGGCGATCTTCTGGGCGATCTGCTTCATGGCCCCCACGGTGTCACGCACCGCCTGGCCCCCGTCCAGGGTGTCCTTGGCCGTGCGCGTCGCCAGGTCGCCGGTCACCTTGGCATTCTCGTTGTTCTGGGCGATGGAGGCGCTCATCTCCTCCATGGAGGCGCTGGTCTCCTCCACGCTTGCGGCCTGTTCGCTGGCGCCCTGGCTCAGGGACTGGGCCGTGG
>DBME01000394.1 GCA_002298155.1 Holophagaceae bacterium UBA706
AAAAAAGAAGAATGGTCCTTTTGGAATCCGGCGGGTTCACGGGGACGGGGGCGCCTAGAAGGCTCCCAGCAGTTTTTTGATTCCATCGGGGAAGGCTGCCGGCAGGAGGGAGCAGACCAGATGGCCGTCCCCCGGCAGATCGAAGAAGTGCCCGGGATGGACCAGGACGCCGGTGGTGCGGAGGATCCGCAGGGCGCAGTCCTCCCCGGGTTCCAGGGCCGGAATGCGTAGGATGGCCGACCAGCCCCCTTCCACCCGGGCCCGGGTGATGCCGGGATGGGCGGCCAGGGCCGCGTCCAGGGCGGCGAGGTTGGCGCGAAGGCGCGTCAGGAGCCCTTCCCGGATGGCCGGTGCGAGGCGCAGGAGGGTCGCGGCGGCGGCCTGCACCGGGGCGGACACGGACAGGTACTGGTCGGCGATGAAGGCCAGGGGGTCCAGGAGACCCTTGGCGGCGGCACCCCGGGCGGCGATCCAGCCCAGTTTGAGCTGGGGCAGGGCGGCGATCTTGCTCAGGCCCGACAGCACGAAGACGGGGCAGGGCGGGTCGGGTTCCAGCAGCGCCGTGGCCAGGCGGTCCGGGCACGGCTCCAGGACGTAGTCCGCGAAGACCTCGTCCACCAGGAGCGCCAAGCCCCGCTCCGCGCAGAAGGCCAGGAGGCTGTCCCACTCCCCCCGCGACAGGAACTGGCCGGTGGGGTTGTTGGGGTTCACCACCACCACGGCCCGGGTGCGTGGACCCACGGCTTCCGCCAGGGCCGTGAAATCCAGGTTCCAGCGCTCGAAGCGCAGGGCGGGCACGGGCCGGGCCTCGACCCCTTCCAGGGCCCCCAGCCAGTGGAAGAGGGGGTAGCTGGGGGAGGGCACCAGCACGTCGTCGCCGGGGTCGCACAGGAGCTTGAACAGCCAGCCGTAGGCTTCGGAGGTGGACGCGGTGAGCACCGCGTCGTCCGGGTCCAGGCCGTGGCCGTGGTAGGCGGCCACCGCCTCCCGGGCGGTGCGGGAGCCCCGCGGGTCCGGGTCATAGGCCAGCACGGCGGGGGAGGCCAGGGCCGCCAGGATCTCCCGTTCCGGGTAGGGGATCCCGCAGCGCGTGGGGTTGGAGGAGGTCAGGTCCAGGAAGGGCCGGCCCTGGCGGCGGAAGGCCGCGATCTCGGAGGAGAGGCTGTTGTCTTCCAGCGAGGAGGGTAGGCGTCCGGAGGTCATGGTTCCAGGATAGAGGATAATGACGGCAGGAGGATGCCATGCCACGTGTTCCCAATGTCGCAGTGATCCTGGCCGGGTGCGGCCATGTGGACGGCGCGGAGGTGCGGGAATCGGTCTTCACGCTCCTCGCCCTGGACCAGCACGGGGCCCGCTACCAGTGCCTGGCCCCCGACGCGCCCCAGGCCGGGGTGGTGGACCACCGCACGGGCCGCCCCGGCGCGGGCGGTCCCCGCAACATCCTGGAGGAGGCGTCGCGCATCGCGCGCCTGGGCAAGTGCCTCGACCTGGCCGGCGCCGACCCCTCCCAGTTCGACGCGCTGCTGCTGCCCGGCGGCGCTGGCGTCGCCAAGAACCTCTGCACCTTCGCCACCGAAGGCGCCGGCGGCAAGGTCCGTCCCGACGTCCTGAAGTTCGTCACGGCCTTCTTCGAGGCCGGCAAGCCCGTGGGAGCCATCTGCATCGCCCCGGCCCTGGTGGCCCTGGCCCTCCACGCCTCGGGACGCAAGGGCACGCTCACCCTGGGTTCCGGCCAGGGCACGGCGGAGGCCGTGGCGCGCCTGGGCATCACCCACAAGGCCGTGCCCACCGCCCGGGAGATCGTCGTGGACGAGGGCCTGAAGCTGGTGACGACCCCGGCCTACATGTACGACGACGCGAAGCTGTCCGACGTATGGGTGGGCATCGAGCGGTGCTGTGCCGAGGTGCTGGCGAGGATCTGAAGCTCCGCCGCCATCCTGGGGGTGGTTTCGGGAATTGCCGCGCTGCCCGTGGATCATCCACTCTTCAAACTGGGGGACCGGCTTGCCGGGGACGCGTCGGTGTGGATGGCGCTTTCCGCCTTCGTGAACCTGCACAGGGCGGAATTCCAAAGCGCCTGGCGACGCGCCAGCGCCTCTGAAGCCGACCCATCCGGACAGGGCAAGGGGGATGCCGCCAACGCTCCGGGCGGGCCGCCTTGTCGAAGAGGGGATTCGCCCCTCCTGGGGATGGGTTCACCCCGCACCTGGAGCGTTCAGGCCATTAAAGAGGATAGGCTGGTCATGAAATATCCACTGCCCGACATTGGGTGAATTTCGTTGAAAACTATAGCCTTTTCTCGATGAGGCCCAGATGAAGCACGGTCCCGCCCTCTGCCTCGCCCTGGCGCTTGCCGCCAGTCCCCGGCCCGCCTTGGCCGACCCGCCCCCCGCCGCCCGCCGGATCCCCATCACCAAGCCGTCCGACCTCCCCGCCCACGCCTACACCCTCCAGGGCCGGCCCAGCGAGGCGGTCCTGGCCTACCCGGCCATGGCGGCCCTGGCCACCCAGATGGAGAAGGACGTCCGGGGCGATCTGGAGACCTACGAGGTCCAGGACAGGGCCACGCTGACCAGCCTGTACACCACCTTGTACTGCACGGCCATGGTCCGGAGGGACTTCGCCTCCGCCGCCGCATGGATGGAACGGGTCCGCGCCTCCCAGGAGAACGGCTTGGCCAAGCTCCTCACCGGCGTCCTCAACGGCCCCCTCATCCAGGCCCTGCAGGCTCCGGGGACCGATCCCCACACCACCTACCGCGCCCTCCTTGCCGGCCATCTCGCCGGGCTTCCCTACAAGGACGTCGAGGTGCCCCTGGATCGAGCCCTGAAGGGGCTGAAGGCCACTACCCGGGAACAGATCGTCGGCAACATCGCCAGTTCCGTGGATCCCGGGGCGCAGGGCGGCAGGCTCACCGAGGACATGGCGGGAACGCTCCTGGCAGGGGCCATGGCCATCCATGTGACGCTGCCCATGCGGGAGGACGCCATGGCCTGCCTTGAGTCGCTCTTCGCCGCGCACAAGGAGGAGATCGTCCCCAAGGCCGTGCGCAAGCAGTTGGCGGCGGCCCACATCAACGCCAAGGGCCCCTGGTTCGGCCAGGCCCTGCCCGGGGAGACGCCGGTGCTCTTCGCGCCGGAGGTGCTCGGGGCCCTAAGCCCCTGGATCTGCGCCGTCACCTTCTCGCCGGACGGCAAGGAGTGCTTCGTGAGCATGGGCGACGCCAACTACACGGGGGGGAACCTCTTCACCTCCACCTGCGTGGACAGCATCTGGTCCGATCTGGTGGAGGCTCCCTTCATCGGGGAATTCACGTCTGCGGGGGAGGCGGTCTACTCCAGGGACGGCCGCACGGTCACCTTCACCGCGACCCAGGGCCGCGGCGCTTCGGATTTCTTCACGGTGACCCGGACGGCCTCCGGCTGGAGCGCCCCGGTGGCGATGCCGGCCCCCATCCGCTCCGATGCCAACGAATTCCGGGGTAGCTGGACGGAGGACGGTACCTTCTATTTCGGCTCCGAGCGCCTTTCCCCCGGCATCAACCAGGTCTTCAAGGCCAGGCGCGACGCCTCGGGGGGCTGGGTGGTGGAGAAGCTGGGGGCGCCCATCAACGCCATGTCCTACGACGGCGATCCCTGTGTGGCCCCGGACGGGCGTTTCATCGTGTGGTACGCGGCCCGCGCGGGCGGGGCCGGCCGGGTGGACCTCCAGGTCTCCTTCGCGGACGGGAAGGGCGGCTGGGGCAAGCCCATCAACCTGGGAACGGCCTTCAACAGTCCCGACGACGAATTCGGGGCCTACCTCACCCATGACGGCAGGTACATGTTCTTCAACCGGCACACGGCCAAGGGCGACAAGCTCTTCTGGGTAGCCGTCTCCGCCATCGACAAGCTGCGCCCCTGAAGGGAGTTCGTTCCAGGCGGAGGCCTTCCGCGCTTCTCCCTGTGCCCAATCCGGGCTAAATCAGTTTGCTGACTATCCTGCTTTTTCCCTTCAATCCAATTCACATCCCCGTTCTTCTTCATCCATGCTCGGAAGGGCTTCGGGTGTCGTAGACACCCTCTAGAATTCAGCCTCCCCCCTGCCCACCGCCCAGGCACGGGTCATGCGGCGCAGTGCGGGGTGGGTCAACTTCGAGGCCGCCAGCAGACGCTCCTCCTCCGGCAGCGCCTTGATCCACGGCGCGGCCATGCCCAGCACGAGCCCGCTCTCCGGGCGCTCCAGGGTACGGTCCAGGGCCACCAGGACCTGGTGGGCCACGGGCACCAGTTCCAGCCACCGTGAGGTCTGCAGGGCCTCGGCCTGGGCCGGGGTCAGGGGAGGCTGGATGAGGGCCGTGAGGGTTTCGGGTCCCAGGCGCGGGTTGGCGAGGAAGGCGGCCAGGACCCGTTGATCGGGGTTCTTCCAGATGCGGGGCCAGAGGGCACGGGGTGCCAGGGGCGCGAGGCTGCGGCGCTCCCCGGAGGTGAGGCCCGGCCAGAGGGCGTCCAGGCGTTCCGTGGCGTGGGTGCGGGCCTGGGGGTGGGCCGACGCATCCTGGGCGATGGCGGCCAGCACGCGCCAGGGCAGGGTGGGGAGCAGCTTCGACCGGAGGTGGGCCGCGGCGCGGGGATGCTGGGCGATCCATCGCAGGAGCAGCGGGCGCTTGCGCACCTCGGGAAGGGCGGCGGCGGACTCCAGCCAGCTCGGGGGCGGATCGGGATGCCGCAGGCGCCGCAGGAACCGGGGCCATGGCATTTCGGGGGGGAGCGGCCACGTCACGGACCTATTCTCGTCTGAATCGGGCAAACTTAGTGAATGGACACGTGGAAACCCTTCTCCATCCTCGGCCGGGGGCGCGCGGGCCGGGCCCTCGCCGGGGCCTGGGGCGGCCGGGTGGCCCTGTTTCCGGGTTCCGCCGCGCCGGAGGGCCTGGTGCTCCTGGCCGTGCCCGACCGGGAGGTGGAGGCGGCCGCCCTCCGGTTCCCGGGCCGATGCGTCCACCTGTCCGGGAGCCTCCACCTGGAGGGGGTCCCC
>DBME01000058.1 GCA_002298155.1 Holophagaceae bacterium UBA706
GTTTTGACGGCATGCAGGGCGGCCGCACACGGGGGCCATGCCTGGATCCAAGGATCGCGTATAACCCCCGTGTGCTGCCGCCCTGCATGTCGTCAAAACCCTGGACGGCCATGCTTGCGGCGCGGTGGGTGCGGTTCTCCGCGTCCTCGGCTCCTCTGCGAAACTCTGCGTATGATCAGTTTCTCCCGGATTCACACCGCTTAATCCATGCGTGGTGGGTTGCAGCCTCGAGCTGGAATTCCGCCACCAACCTGGAAATGACGAAGACCAGCTTGATGGCATGTTCAGATAGCAACTGGATTTCGATTCAGACGTGAATCAAGGCTTCCTGCTCGCCACCATCTTTGCGCCCGCCCCCTTCAGCGCCAGCTGTCCCTGCCGGGCGAAGTCGATGGCCTCGGCCAGGATGCGCGCCGCTTCCTGGGGGGCATGGAAGCCCATGGAGTTCTCGGCGTTGATGAAGTCGACACGCCACTGGGCCTTGCGCTGGTAGGGGTAGATCTTGGCCAGGGTGGCCTCGTCGGCGCCGGCCTTCTTGGCCGCCTCCAGATCGTTGATGAGGTCCACGACCGCGTCCTCGGCCCGCACCAGCAGGTTGTGGGTGCGCTCCTGGATGGCGTCCACGCGGGCCTTCATCTCCTCCTCGGGGAAGCGGTGGCAGGTGAGGCAGGCCCGGGACATGTTGCGCAGGGGGCTCTGCACGTGGTGGTCGCTGATCTTGAGGGCGCCTTCGCGGATGTAGGGCATGTGGCAGTCGGCGCAGGCCACGCCGCTGCGGGCATGGACGCCCTGGCTCCACATCTCGAACTCCGGATGCTGGGCCTTGAGGACCTCGGCGCCGGTGCGCGCATGCTTCCAGTCGAAGAAGCGGTGGCCGTCGGGGAAGTTGTAGTTGTCGTACACCGCTTCGATCTGCTCGACCTTGAGCCCCTTGTCCCAGGGGAAGAAGAGGGTGGTCTTGGGTCCGCAGTAGTACTCCACGTGGCACTGCCCGCAGACCATGGAGCGCAGCTCCTGGCGGGAGGCGTCCCGGTTGGCGTTGTAGGCCTCCTTGCGGTCGCCCTTGCGCCAGCGTTCGATGGACGGAAGGTGGGGCACCGGCTCGGAGCTCCGGGCCAGGGCCGCGATGCCGCGGATGAACCCGGGCTTGGTGACCCGGAGGGTCATGGTCTGGGGTTCGTGGCAGTCGATGCAGGCCACGGGGTGCTTCACGTGGTTGACGGCCTCGTTGTAAGGCAGCTTGCACATGGCCTCGAAGCCGCGCATGAGCTGGTCCTGCGAATTCGGGGAATCGAAGGCCTCCTCCAGGGTGCCGGGCGCGCCGTTCTGGATACCCATCTCCCGGTAGGCCACGGTGTTGGAGGTGTGGCAGTGGAGGCAGGAGCCGGGCTGGGGGCGCTCCTTGACGCGGCGGGTGGCCTTCTGGTCATCCAGCATGTAGGCGTGGCCGCGGCGCTGGTTGTACTCCAGGGCGAAGGCGTAGCCGTCGAAGATGGTCAGGAGGCGGGGATCCTCGGAAAGCTTGCTGATGGGCGCGCCCTCGCTGCCCGCGCCGCCGTACTTGGTGCCGTAGTTCTCCACCGTGCGCTTGTAGGCGTCGTACTGGCGGGGGAAGTTCTTCCCCCAGATGGCCGGGTCCACGGTCTTCTCGTCCAGCTCCACGAGGCGGAAGCTGGTCTGCTTGGCCTCCTTCTTGCGGGCGGCGATGTTGGCGTTGAGCAGCAGCACCAGGACGGTGGCCACGCCGGCGCCCAAGGCCACCAGGCCAAGACGGACGGCGGGGCGGGAGAAGAAGGGCTTGGAAGCGTTCATGGGGTTCTCCTTCGATGCTCGGTCATCAGTTGCTTGCGCCATGGCCTACGCCCGAATGGCAGCGGACGCAACCATAGAGGTCGGCCTTGCGCTCGGGGTCGGAGGGCACGCCCAGGGTCCCGTGGGCGGTGATCTCGCCCACGAGCTCCCCGTGGCACCGGAGGCAGTTGGCCTCCAGCACCGCGGAGTTGCCCGGCTTGATGCGGATGGGTTCCTGGAAATCCTGCATCGTGAAGGCCTTGCTGTGGTGGTAGCCGTTGCTGGCCTTGACGAAGTACTTGTGCACGACGTTGTCGTGGGGGAGGTGGCAGTCGTTGCAGGTGGCCGCGCCGTGGTGCGACCCGTGGAGCCAGCCGTCGTACTGCTCGCGCATGATGTGGCAGTTGACGCACGCGGCGGGGTCGTTGGAGAGGTACGCGGTGCCGTTGGCCGACACGAAGGTGTACAGCCCCGATCCCGCCAGGATGCCCAGCAGGACCGGTGCGGCCAGACTCAAAATGAAAAGCGTGCGCTTGCCATTCACGAGGGGTTCCTCAGGTAGGGCGGATCACGCCCCCAGGGCGCGCCGCAGGTCGGCCTTGGCGTCCGTGCCGATCAGTTTAAGACCGTAAGCGTCCTGGAGCATACGGAATACGTTCGGGCTGATGAAGGCGGGGGCGGCGGGGCCCACGGAGATGTTCTTGACGCCCAGGTGAAGGAGCGAGAGGAGCACGGCCACGGCCTTCTGCTCGAACCAGCTGAGCACGATGGTGAGGGGCAGGTCGTTCACGGTGCAGTTCAGGGCGCCGGCAAGGCCCGCGGCCACCTGGATGGCGCCGTAGGCGTTGTTGCACTGGCCCATGTCCAGGAGCCGGGGGAGGCCCAGGAGGGTTCCGTAGTCGTGGTCCATGATGCGGAACTTCCCGCAGCCCAGGGTGAGGACGAAAGAGCTGGCGGGGGCGTTGGCGGCGAACTCGGAATAGTAGTTGCGGCCGGGCTCGGCGCCGTCGCAGCCGCCGATGACGAAGAAATGGGTGACGTCGCCCTTGGCCACGGCGTCCAGGATGGCCGGGGCGGCCCCCAGGATCACGCTGTGGTGGAAGCCGACGGTGACCGGGCGCCCGATGCGCTCGGGGAGCGTGCCCAGGGCCTTGGCGCGGGCGATGACCGCGGAGAAGTCCTCGCCGCGGAGCCGGGTGCCGCCGGGAACGGCCGTGACCCGGGTGGTGAAGACCCGGTCACGGTAGGATTCCCGGGGCTCGAGGATGCAGTTGGTGGTGGCCAGGATGGCACCGCCGAAGGCCTCGAACTCGGACTTCTGCAGCTGCCAGGCGCCGCCGAAGTGGCCGGCCAGGTTGGGGTGGCCCGCCAGGCGCGGATACATGTGGGCGGGGAGCATCTCCCCGTGGGTGTACACCAGGACGTCGGTCCCTTCCACCTGGGCCAGGAGCAGCTCCAGGTCCAGCAGGTCGTGACCGGTCACCAGGATGCCCGGCTGAGGACGGGTGCCGGTGGGCACCTCGCGCACCGCGGGCTGGCCGTACCGCTCCACGTGGGCCTCGTCCAGCATCTGCATGACCCGCAGGTTCTGCTTGCCGCATTCCAGGACCAGCTCCACGAGGCTGGGCACGTCGAAATTGACGTTGGTCATGGTGGCGAAGAGCGCCTCCTCGGTGAAGGCGTCCACCGCCTCGTCCACGCGGCCCAGACGCCGGGCGTGGTGGGCATAGGCGGCCATGCCCTTGAGGCCGTACAGCAGGGTTTCCTGCAGGGACTGGACGTCCTCGTCCTTGCCGCAGATGCCGAAGTCCTGGCAGCCGGTACCGCCGGCGGCCTGTTCACACTGGTTGCAAAACATGGATGCTCCTGGGATTGAAGGGGGTTGGAAGATCGTTCTCAACCACCAACTTCCCCTGATCCCAGGGAGGTCGCCTTGACCGAAATCAAGGATTTGATCTTTTTGATAAAAAAATCACGAATGATGTGGGACCACCCGATTTTGAGACAGGCCATACAAACCATAGGCCTTCTCATGCACGCCCCCTGCCACGCCCTGAAAATCCAGGGGGATACAGAAGATGGACGGATCCCCTGAACAAAGGGTCCCAACCCGGGGGTCCACACCCTCTTGATCCTGGGAGATGCCGGTGGCGGTGGGCAATCGGGAACGAAGTCCCGTACCCATCGCGGCAAACAATCGACCCATCACCCAATGTCCCAGCGCACTGAAACAGTTAATAAACTGATCAAACGCAGAGTTTCGCGGAGGCGCAG
>DBME01000397.1 GCA_002298155.1 Holophagaceae bacterium UBA706
AGCGCCGTGCGCGCCGGGGCCCTGCTCGTGCAGGCCGGCACCGCCGACGCCCTGGTCACCCTGCCCCTGTCCAAGGCCGCCGCCCACGCCGCGGGCTTCCCCATCCCCGGCCACACGGAGTTCCTCCAGGAGCTGGCCGGCTCACCCATGACCCGCATGGCCTTCGTGAGCCCGGGCCTGTCGGTGGTGCTCCACACCGTGCACCAGAGCCTGCGCTCCGTGGTGGAAGGCCTGTCCGAGGAGGAGGTGGCCCGCACCCTGTCCTTCTCCGCGGCCCGCTTCACCCAGCTCACGGGCCGGGGCGGCCTGCGGGTGGCCCTGTGCGCCCTGAACCCCCACGCCGGCGAAGGCGGGGCCTTCGGCGACGAGGAATCCCTCCTGCGCCTGGCCCTGGGCCGGGCCGAGACCCTCTCCCGCGAAGGGGCCTGGGACGGCGTGCCCTCCCCCTTCCCCCCCGGTCCCGCCCCCCAGGGCTGGGAGCTCTTCCCGGGCCGCCCCCGCAAGGGCGGAACCTTCAGCGGGCCCCCGGTCTTCTCGGGGCCGCACCCCTCGGACACGGTCTTCCTGCGGGCCTGGCGGGGCGAGTTCGACCTGGTGGTGGCCCTGTACCATGACCAGGGCCTGATCCCCATCAAGGTGCTGGAACCCGAGACGGCGGTGAACCTCACCATCGGCCTCCCCTACGTGCGCACCTCCCCGGACCACGGCACGGCCTTCGACATCGCCGGCGCCTGGAAGGCCGATCCGGCCAACTTCCTGCAGGCGGCCGCCCTTGCCGTGCGCCTCGCGGGACGGACCCCCCCCGGAACCCGCCGATGAGGGGCCAGGACCTGCTGCTGGCGCTCCTGCTGGCCGTTCCTCCCTGGCTGGGGTTCCTCATCTACCGCTACAAGGGCCGCGTGGGCCTGAGCTACGGCTACTTCCTGGGCGGGATCCTCACCATCCTGTCCATCCCCTGGCCCCAGCTGGGCAACCGCGGACTGCCCGCGGCCCACCTGGGCGGGGCCCTGCTGGGCTTCACGTTCTTCCTGCAGGCGCACCGCGAGGGCCGCAACGGCATCCGCCGCCTCTTCCTGGGGGTGGGGGGGTCGACCTTCTTCGCCTGGGTGCTGGGCACCGTCCTGGGCCTGGACATGCGGTCCGTGCTGGCCTTCTGGGGCACGGCCCTGCTGGAGGGCAGCCTCTGGCTGCTGCTCTCGGACCTGGGCTACCGCCTCACCCACGGGCGCTACCTGCACCTGCGCATGCCCGCGGCCGGCGGCGCGGCCTTCCTGGTGGTCACCGCCATCTTCCACGTGTTCACCCTGGGCGCGCCGCCCCTGTCCTGGGCCGCGTCCCTCCTGGCCGGCATCCTCCTGGGCCTGGTGGCGCTGCACCAGCTGGTGTGGCTGCGGGACCAGGGCATCTGGGTGGAGGGCCGCGGCGACGGCTTCCGCACGGCCCTCTCGGCCTTGGAGGGCGATCAGCCCGGTGAAGGCCCCTCCCTGGCCTACGCCATCGAATCCCGCCAGGCCATGTTCCTGGTGAACGAGAAGGGCATGCTCCTGGAGACCAACACCGCCTTCAGCCGCATGGTGGGCCTGCCCCGCCACCAGATGAAGGGCTTCCAGCTGCAGGACCTCTTCCAGGGCTTCGAGGCCCCGGCCTGGGACACCCTGCGCGCCCAGCTCCTGCAGGACTCCCACGGCCGCTGCGCGGCCACCCTGGTGCGCCGCGATTCCAGCTTCCGGAACGTCCAGCTCGAGGCCGTGGCCTTCGACCGGAACATGGCCCTGGTGTGGCTGTCCGAAGCGGCCCCGGGCACCCTGTCCCTGCGCGAGGACGGCGTGACCCCCCGCTACGCCGCCACCACCCAGGTGACCGCCGCCCCGCCCCGGCTCCAGGCCATCCCGGCCCTGGAGGCGGCCCTGGAGCGCGTGCGCCGCATGCTTCCCCCGGGCTACGCCGTGGCCATGCGGGCCGAGCCCATGACCCTGCTGCTGGAGGAGGAGCCCCTGCGCCGGGCCGTGACCCAGCTGGCCCTCCACGGCAGGCAGGGCCTCCAGAGCGGCACCATCACCCTGGCCTTGGCCCCCGTGGACCTGGGAGGCCGGCCCTGGGCCCGGCTCCGCCTGGAGCTCGACGGCCCCCCCGGGAACTGGGACGGCGAATTCCTCGGCCTGTCCTGGCTCCACAAGACCGTGCAGGAATGCGGCGGCATCCTGGAAGTGGGCCAGGACGACCGGGGCTTCCTCGCGCCGCGGATCCTCCTGCCCTGCCATGCCCCCGACGGGGAGGCCGGCCCCGGCCCCCTGGGCGGGCGGCGCATCTGGATCGTGCACCGGGACCCCGCCATCTCCCGCGACCTGTGCGACGCCGCCACCGAGGCCGGGGGCAGCGCCGTGTGCTTCTCGGAACTGCGCACCCTCCTGGAGGCCGCCCAGAAGTCCGCCCTGCCCGACCTCCTCGTGCTCGAGCGCACCCGCGTGCTGGAGCGCTACCAGAGCCGCCTGTGCCACCTGGGGGGCCGCACCATCCCGGCCCTGCTCCTGGACGACGGGCGCCCCCTTCCCCAGGGCGAGCGCGCCCCCAGCCGCCTCGTCCTCCTGGAAAAGCCCTTCCCCGGGCCCAATTTCATTCCCTGTCTACTCGCCCTTCTCCAGCAGGAGTCCCCATGTCCGCCATCGCCCTGATCCTCGCCGCCGGCCTCGGCAAGCGCATGAAGTCCTCCCTTCCCAAGGTCCTCCATCCGGTTCTGGGCGACCCCAGCCTGCTCTGGGTCCTGCGGGCCCTGCCCCCGGAAGTGGGCCACGCGGTGCTGGTGCTCCACCACGGCAAGGAGCGCGTGGAGCAGGCCCTGGCCTCCTGGACGACCCAGGGCCTCCTGCCTTGTCCCGTGACCACCGTGGACCAGGGCGAGCCCCTGGGCACGGGCCACGCCGCCCGCAGCGCGGCCGCCGAGCTGGACCGCCTGGGCGCGGAGAAGGTGATCATCCTCTGCGGCGACGTGCCCCTCATCCGGCGCGAGACCGTGGCCGCCCTGGCCTCGGCCCCCGCGGCGCTCCTGGCGCTGGAGATGGAGAACCCCCACGGCTACGGCCGCGTGGTGCAGAAGGCCGACGGGACCCTGTCGGCCATCGTGGAGCACAAGGACGCCTCCGAGGCCCAGCGCGCCATCCGCCGCGTCAACGGCGGGGCCTACGCCCTGCCCTGGCGGCCCCTGCGCGAGGCGCTGGGACGCCTGACCAACGACAACGCCCAGGGCGAGTTCTACCTCACGGACGCGGTCATGGACGTGGCCTCGCGCCAGCCGGTGGCCGTGGACCTCTGCGACCCCGACGAACTCATGGGCATGAACTCCCGGGCCGACCAGGCCCAGCTCCAGCGCTTCGCCCAGGAGCGCATCAACGCGGGCTGGATGGACGAGGGCGTGACCTTCCTGGACCCCTCGGGCGCCATCGTCGGACCCCGCGTCTTCCTGGGTCGGGACGTCCTCGTGGCCCAGGGCGTGAGCCTCGAGGGCTCCGTGACCGTGGGCGACGGCGCGGTGCTGGGCCAGGGGTGCGTCATCACCGACAGCGCCATCGGCGACGGCGCCCTGGTGCGGCCCTATTCGGTCATCAACCAGTCCCAGGTGGGCCCGGGCTCCCTCATCGGCCCCTTCGCCCACCTTCGGGAGGGCACGGTGCTCGAAAAGGGCGTCCACCTGGGCAATTTTGTCGAAACCAAGAAGACCCTCATGCACGCGGGTTCCAAGGCCAATCATCTCAGCTACCTGGGTGATTCCGAGGTGGGCGAGCGCACCAACATCGGCGCCGGCCTCATCACCTGCAACTACGACGGCTTCAACAAGCACCGCACCGTCATCGGCAAGGACGTCTTCGTGGGCTCCGATTGCCAACTGGTGGCGCCCATCAACCTGGGCGACGGCAGCCTCATCGGAGCCGGCACCACGGTCACCCAGGACGTGCCCGCCGACGCCCTGGCCCTGTCCCGGTCGCCCCTCACCATCAAGGAAGGCGGGGCGGCGCGGATCCGGGCCCGCCTCAAAGCCGTCAAGCAGGGAAGGTGATCTCCGGTTACAGTGGAGGTGGCCCATGCGTATCGTAGGTTGCGAATGATCAGCAAGTTCCTTGAACAGATCGGCGGAAAGGTCATCGAGCTCCTCGATCAGGTGGGGGACTTCGTCTCATTGGGCCTGCGGGCCTTCGCCGGCATCTTCCGGCGGCCCTTCGACGGGCCCAGCTTCATGTACCAGCTCCAGGCGGTGGGGGTGAACTCCCTGCCGGTGGTGGTGCTCACCTCCGTGGCCGTGAGCATGGTGTTCGCCGTGCAGCTCTCCTTCGGCTTCAAGCAGTTCCAGGCCGAGGGCCTGGCTGGGCAGGTGGAGGGCCTCGCCGTGGTGCGGGAACTGGCCCCCGTGATCACCGGCCTCATGATGGCCGGCCGCGTGGGCAGCGCCATGGCCGCCGAACTGGGCACCATGCAGGTCACGGAGCAGATCGACGCCCTGGAATGCCTCGCGACGGACCCGGTGCACTACCTCTTCGTGCCAAGGCTCATGGCCAGCCTGATCATGCTGCCCCTGCTCACGGGCATCGCCATCTACGTGGGCTACCTGGGGGGCTACACCCTCCTGGTGCTGGTGCAGGGCCACAGCGCCTACGTCTACAGCCAGGACTTCTTCAAGCTCATCCGCGGCCGCGACCTGGCCATCGCCCTGACCAAGGGGCTGGTCTTCGGGCTCATCATCGCCCTGGTGGGCTGCTGGAGGGGCTACCGCACCCGGGGCGGCGCCGAGGGCGTGGGCAACGCCCCCACGTCCAGCGTGGTGACCTCGAGCCTCTGGATCCTGGTCTCCGACTTCTTCCTCACCAAGCTCCTCCTCGTCTGAGCCGCCCGTGCCCGTCATCGACGTCGTCAACCTCTCCAAATCCTTCGGCAAGCTCGTTGTCCTCTCCGACGTCAACCTGGCGGTGGAGGAAGGCGAGAGCCTGGTCATCCTGGGCGGCAGCGGCACCGGCAAGACCGTGCTCCTGCGGTGCATCATGGGCCTGCTCAAGCCCGATTCCGGGCACGTGGCCATGGACGGGCAGGTCATCCAGGACCTCACCCGGGACCAGCTCTTCGAGGTGCGCAAGCAGATCGGCATGTGCTTCCAGATGGCGGCGCTCTTCGACTCCATGAGCGTGGAGGAGAACGTGGGTTTCGCCCTCAAGCGCCACACCACCATGACCCGCGGCGAGGTGAGCGACCGGGTCGAGGAGTGCCTGAACCTGGTGGGCCTCAAGGGCACCCAGAAGCTGCGCCCCGCGGAACTCTCCGGCGGCATGAAGCGCCGCGTGGGCTTCGCCCGGGCCATCGCCCTCAAGCCCAAGATCCTCCTCTTCGACGAGCCCACCACGGGCCTGGACCCGGTCATGACCGACGTCATCGGCCGGATCATCATGGACCTCAAGCAGGAGCTGGGCGTCACCAGCATCACCATCACCCATGACCTCAAGAGCGCCTTCGCCATCGCCGACCGCATCGCCCTGCTGTTCCGGGGCAAGTGCCTGGCGGTGCAGAAGCCCGAGGCGTTCCGGGTCAACCCCAACGAAGTCATCCAGCAGTTCCTGCGGGGCGACGCGGACGGTCCCTTCCTGCAGGACCCGCCTCCCCCCGCGCACCCCAAGAAGAGCACCCCGCCCGAGGCCCACCCATGAGCATGAAAATCGAAACCAAAGTCGGCGCATTCTTCGTGGCCAGCATCGGTGTCGTCGGGATGCTGATCCTGCGCATGGAGAAGTTCGAGATGTTCGGCGGCAACAGCCAGAACCATGTCTCCACGGTCTTCGACCAGGTGGCGGGCCTGAGCCTCCAGAGCGCCATCCGCGTGGCCGGCGTCAAGGTCGGCACCGTGACGGGCATCGACCTGGAGGGCCGCCGCGCCCGGGTCACCCTCTCCCTGCCCAAGGACTTCAAGCTCTACCGTGACGCCTCGGCCTCCCTGAGCTCCATCGGCATCCTGGGCGAGAAGTACATCGAACTGGATCCCGGCCACCCCGAGGCCGGCGGGCTGTCCCCCGACGGCGCCATCGCCAGCAAGGCCGGCGTGGGCCTGGACTCGATCATGGAATCCCTGGGCGCCATCAGCAAGGACGTGCAGAACATCACCTGGGCGCTCAACAAGAGCATCGGCGGCGAGGAAGGCCGCCAGAAGCTCGACGAGGTCGTGGACAACATCCGCGTGCTCACCGCCGAGTTCCGGGCCATGGCCCAGGAGAACCACGGCGCCATCAACTCCACCATGGCCAACGTGCAGCAGATGAGCGCCGACATGCGCGAGCACCTGCCCAAGCTGGCACAGCAGTTCGAGGACCTGGGGCGCAACCTCAACACCATGGTCAACGAAGGCCGCCCTGAGCTCAACGGCCTGCTCCACGACGTGCGCAGCCTCACCGCCAACCTCCAGGGCACCGCCGAGAACGTCCGCTCCATCACCGACAAGATGAACCGCGGCGAAGGCACCATCGGCAAGCTGCTCAACGACGACTCCACCATCGTCAAGGTCAACCAGGC
This sequence comes from Holophagaceae bacterium UBA706, assembly GCA_002298155.1. Classification (GTDB taxonomy): domain Bacteria; phylum Acidobacteriota; class Holophagae; order Holophagales; family Holophagaceae; genus Mesoterricola. The sequence goes on from DBME01000397.1 coordinate 6,541, forward strand.
CGTGGACAACGTCAACTCCATGCTGGGCGGCTTCCGCACCATGGA
>DBME01000456.1 GCA_002298155.1 Holophagaceae bacterium UBA706
GGGGTCTTGGCGGGGCTCTTAGAGACCGGGCTGTACTTGGGCAGGGGGGTATAGGGAGGCGGCACGGAGAAGGCCGCGAGGGTGTACTCGAAGTCCACGCCGCCGCCCTGGCGCTCGCCTTCGCGCTCCAGCACCACCTGCTCGAAGAAGGGGTTCGCCTGGAGGGCTTCCACGAAGGAGGCCTCGGCGTCCCGGGTCTGGGCTTCGCCCTTGATCTTCACCTGGACCTTCATGTCCGAGCCCCGGGTGCGCTGGAGGGACTTGAGGCGCACACCCTGCACCAGGCTGCGCTCCAGTTCGGCGGTGAGCCGGCTCCAGGGCAGGCTCCGTTCCGTGAAGATCCGCTCGGCCAGGCGCCAGCGGGGCAGCTCCTTGGCCACGTCCACGGCCCGGAGCTCCTCGGTGACCCGCTGCTGGGCCTGCTCGGTGAGGCGGGCCTTGGCGTTGGTGGCGACAGCCTGCCGGCCCGCGAGGGAGGCCTGGCGGTAGGCGCGGAGGGTCAGGCCCACGGAACTGGCCAGGATGAGGCCGCCGGCCACCAGGGCGCCCCAGCCGATGAGGGCGTGGTTCAGCCGCCAGAGGGTGCTGGGGGGGGCGAGATCGAGCTTGAGGGTCGGGACGGCCATCAGAGCGCCTCCTGGGCCGGGATCTCAGGCCGGAGGATGCGGGCGGGGACGGGGCACTCGGGCCATTCCGCGGCACCCCACACGAGGAGTTCCTGGGGGGACCGGGAATCCCGCTGGAGGTAGGCGGAGGAGGGCAGCACCCGCTCCTGGATCCAGGCATCGGGGGTGGCGGGCTCGGTCCACTGGCGCAGGAGGGCCAGGTTCCGGCCCCAGGCGGCGAGGGTGCCCGTGAAGGTGCCGGCGTCCGCGGGGCAGAGGGAGAGGAGCATGCCGGGCACCTCCCGGGAGGCCGCGAGGCGGTTGTAGAGCCAGAGCCAGCGTGGCTGGAGGCTGCGGATGGGGCGGCCCAGGGTCAGGGAGACCTGGAGCCAGCTTTCCCGTAGCGCCTCGGGGATGCCCGCCAGGAGCCAGGCGTTCTCACCCAGGGAGAGGGACTGGACGGCTTGGGGCCCCTCCAGGGCCAGGGTCTGGCCGAAGCGCCACTTGAAAAAGGCCTCCCGGGCCTCGGAACCCGCGGGAATCTCCACGATGTCCCTCAGAAGGACGGAGGGGATCCAGGCGTCGTCCACCACCCAATGGGTGGGGCCGGCGGGGAGCCCCTGGAGGGCCATGATCAGCACATCCTCGGTCAGGGGGCCCGAAATGGAACGGGTTTGGCCTCCGGCGTGGACGCGGTGGGGTTCAAGCCATACCATGGAAGCTTGTTTGCCTCCCAGCCTTAAGGCATTCATTTGCAGTGCCCCCCCCGGCCGGGTTCAATGACGGATCGTGTCTTTCCATGGATCATGAGCAAGAGAACTCCGGCTAAGTGCGATTCAGGGTTCAGTCTATCGCCCGGGCTGTCCTTTCCCAAGGGTGGGGTTTCTCGGATTGAATGGAATGATTAGGCAGGTAGTTCCCCGTTGGAGATGCCCCAGTTGCGTCTGATAGCCCTCGAAGTCAATGGATTCAAGTCTTTTGCGGATCCCCAGAAACTCACCTTCCCGGTGGGCATGACTGCCGTCGTGGGTCCCAACGGCTGTGGAAAATCCAATATTTCCGATTCGCTGGCCTGGGTCCTGGGGGAGCAGCGGGCCACCCTGCTCCGGGGCACGGAGATGGCCGACGTCATCTTCGCAGGCACGGGGCAGCGCAAGCCCATGGGCATGGCCGAGGTCAAGCTGACCCTGGAGATGCCCGATCCGGCCCTGCCGGGCTCCACCCGGGAGGTGGTCATCTCCCGCCGGCTCTACCGCGAGACCGGGAGCGAATACCGCATCAACGGCCGGGAATGCCGCCTCAAGGACGTGCAGGACCTCCTCATGGACACGGGCATGGGGACCCGGGCCTACTCCTTCATCCAGCAGGGCCAGATCGACCTGATCCTGTCTTCCAAGCCCAAGGACCNNCCCTCCTGGAGGAAGCCGCGGGGATCACCCGCTACAAGGTCCGCCGCACCGACGCCGAGCGCCGCCTGGAGGAGACCCGGGCCAACCTCCTCCGCCTGGACGACATCCTCTTCGAATTGAACAAGCAGCAGGAGTCCCTCAAGCGCCAGGCCGCCAAGGCCCGCCGCGCCCAGGAGCTGGACACCGCCATCAAGGCCACCCAGCGCATCCTCCTGGCCGGCAAGGCCCAGGAACTGGAGGCCGCCAAGGAGCGGATCCTGGAGAACCTGGACGCCCTGGAGCGGCGCATCGCCGCCCTCACCGCCCAGGCATCGGAAAAGTCCTCGGAAGTGGAGGGCCTGCGCCTGGCCCTGGACGAGATGAACCACAAGCAGGACCGGCGGAGCCGGGCCGTGCTGGGCTTGGACCAGCGCCTGAGCCTGCTGGACCAGGACCGGGGCTTCCAGGGCGAGCGCATCCAGGAATCGGCCCAGACCGTCCTCCAGCTCCAGGCCCGCATGGAGGAGCTCTCCACCCGTTCCGGCGATTCCCGGGACGAGGCCCTGCGCCTGGAGGAGGCCCTGGCCGCGGCAGAGGCGGCCCTGGCGGCCCGGGATGCCCTGGTGGCCGAAGGCGAGGAGGCCGTGGCCCTGGCCGGGGGCGCCCTGCGCCACATCGAAGGCGAGCTGAAGGAACTGCGCGCCCGGCGCGTGGAGGCCGAGCGCGAGGCCCTGGCCGCCCAGCGCCGGCGCCAGGCCCTGCACCAGGAGATCGCCCAGCGTTCGGGACGTCTTGATTCCCTCAACCACGAGGAGGCCGTGCGCGCCCCCCGCCTGGAGTCCCTGGAAGGCGAGGCCACGCGCCTGGGCCGCGAGGAGGAAGGCGCCGCGGGCCGCCTGGAGCAGATGGAGGAGGCGGTCCAGGTGCAGTCCCGGATCCGCCAGGAGACCTCCGACGCCCACCGGGTTGCCACCGCCGCCCTGCGGGAGGCCGAGGGCGCCCTGGAGACCGAGGAGCGTCGCATGCGCCAGCTGGGGGACCTCCTGCGGGAGGCCGGCGGGTCCGCGGACCTGCGCAAGGCCCTGGCCTGGCTGAAGGAGCGGGGCGAGACGCCCCTGTCCTTCGTGGATCTGGTGGATGTGGATGACGCGCACCTGGCCGACGTGGAGCGGCTCCTGGGCGCCTGGACCCAGACCGTGGTCCTGGGCGGCGGCGCCCCCTGGGAGGTTCCCGGCCAGCTCTGGTTCAGCGCGGAAGGGCAGGGCGAGGACGTGCCCGCGCCCGAGGGCTGCTACCCCCTGGCCCAGGCCGTGCGCTGGAAACCTGGCCGCCCCCGGCCCCTGGGGGGGCTGCTGGGCAGGGCCTTCGCATGCGAGGACGAGCTTCTTCCCGGCCTCGCGGCCGCCCATCCGGGCTGCGCCTTCGTCTCCCCGAAGCTGGTGAAGCTGCCCTACGGCCCCGTGCAGGCCGGCGTCGCCGCCCCCGCGGCCTCGCCCCTGAAGCTCAAGCACGAGTACGACACCGCCAAGGCCGCCCGTGAGGAACACCTGGACCGCGTGGAGGCCCTGGAGAACGACGTGAAGGCCGCGGACTACCGCATGCGCGAAGCCGCGGACCGCTTCAAGGAGATGGACGAGGACCACATGGCCGCGCGGCGCACCCTGGAGGACCTCCGGGGCCGCAGGGTCAGCACCGAGGCCCAGCTGCGCGAGATCCGCGAGGCCCAGGAGCGCGCCGACGCCCAGTGGGAGCTGCTGGAGACGGAGATCGCCGCCCTGAACGTCCAGCTGCGCGAGTTCGAGACGCCCGAGGAGAACCCCGAGGAGGCGGTGATCCTGGAGGCGATCCATGAGGCCGAGGGGCGCCGCGAGGAGGCCCAGAAGGCCCTGGACGGGCGCCGCGAAGTGCTGGTGGAAGCCTCCCGCATGCGCAGCGGCGCCTGGGCCGAGCGCGATTCCCTCCAGCGGCACCTGCAGCAGGTGCAGCGGGGCGCCTATGATCTGGAGGCCGAGCGGGCCCGGATCCAGGGCGACATCCGCCAGAGCGAGGAACGCAGTGAACAGGCCGCGGCGCGCCTCGTGGAGCTGGAGACCGAGACCAACCGGCTGCTGGAGGAACGGCAGGCGCTGGTGCTCGAGCAGACCGAAGCCCTGCCCGGCATCGAGTCGGCGCAGGAGTTCCTGCGCGTGCAGGAGCGCATGGCCCGCGAACTGGCGCAGGCCCTGGAGAACGCGCGGCAGCTGCACCAGGAGTCGCTGCTGCAGGGTGCGCAGGTGCAGGGGAGCATGGAGGCCATGTCCCGGGAGATCGAGCTGGCGCTGGGTTTCACCGTTCCCGACTTCCTCGCGTCCGTCACGGAGGAGGAGGCGGAGGCCTGGACCATGGGCGAGCTGGTGCACCAGACGCGCATGCAGGAGTACCAGTCCAAGCGCATGGATCTCGGCAGCGTGAACCCCCTGGCCATCCAGGAGCTGCAGGAGGCGGAGGAGCGGCTGTCCTTCATGAACGACCAGCGGGCCGACGTCATGGAGGCCATCGGCAACCTCGAGTCCACCATCCGCGAGATCAACGCCACCAGCGAGGAGCGGTTCCGCGAAGCCTTCGACTTCATCAACCACCGCTTCAACGAGGTGTTCCGCGAAGCCTTCGGCGGAGGCGCGGCCACGCTCATTCTGCAGGACCCCAAGGACCTGCTGGAATGCGGCATCGAGATCACCGCGCAGCCGCCCGGCAAGAGCGCCAAGGCCCTCACGCTGCTCTCCGGCGGCGAGAAGGCGCTCACCGCCATCTCGCTGCTCTTCGCGATCTTCCACTACAAGCCCAGCCCCTTCTGCGTGCTGGACGAGGTGGACGCGCCGCTGGACGAGGCCAATGTCGGGCGCTTCGCCGCCATGGTCCAGAAGATGAAGGAAGGCACCCAGTTCATCGTCATCACGCACCAGAAACCCACGATGATCGCCGCCGACACGTTGTACGGGGTGACCCAGGAGGAAATGGGCATTTCCAGGCTGGTGAGCGTGCAGCTGAGGGAGGCGGCCCAGCTCGTCTGAACCTGTCATGGGAAAGTCATGAAAGGTTTTGGGGCCCTTCGGTTTGTCAACGCGAAAGAAATCGGAAAGTGTGGAAAACTACTTGATATTTTATTTATACACTTGTGGCGCCTGATTTTATTTAAGTCCCTGTTAAAGAAGATAGTTGTGAACTTCTTTCGGACCTCAACGGTTCTCGCTTTTCCATGACCCGGACCGGAAACTCGGTCCCCCAGGCCGGAAATCCACAAGGTTTTCCACAAACGTCCCGGGAGGGGTGCGTGTGACGGCGCTGTAAAATCTAGGAAACAGACCTGTTGTGGGGCTCTTGGCCCCCGATTGGGGCCCTTTTTTCCAGGCAGGCGCCAATTCCCTGCATTTTTCGCCTTGACGGAATCAACCCCGGCCAAGCGAGGCCGATTTCCGGCGCGGCGCGGCCCCGGTTAGAGTCGATACATGGCCAGGACCTCCTCCACCTACGAATGCACCGCCTGCGGGGCGCGCTTCCCGCAGCCCATGGGCAAGTGCGGGGCCTGCGGAACCTTCGGTACCATCGAGGAAGTCCGGGGGACCCTGCGCAAGGATCTGGCCCGGGCCCGGAGCGCTTTTTCGGAAAGCTCGTACCAGGACCCCATCCCCCTGCTGGAGGTGGAGATCAGCGACACCAGCCGTGCGCCCACGGGCCTGCCGGAACTGGACCGGGTGCTGGGAGGCGGGGTGGTTCCCGGAATGGTGGTTCTGCTGGGCGGCGAGCCCGGCATCGGCAAGTCCACCCTGGTCCTGCAGTGGGCCGCCACCTGCGGCGGCGACGTGCTGTACGCCAGCGGCGAGGAGAGCGAGCGCCAGATCAAGCTCCGGGCGCGCCGGCTGGGCGCGGAGCACCCCGGCATCCACCTCTTCGCGGAGACCGACGTGCGCCGGATCCTGGAGGCCGCGGCCCGCATGAAGCCGGCTCTCCTGCTGGTGGATTCCATCCAGACCCTCTTCGACCCGGAATTCGAATCCGCCGCTGGCTCCGTGAGCCAGGTGCGGGGCTGCGCCACCCTCCTGGCCCGGTGGGCCAAGACCACCGGCACCCCCCTGGTGCTGGTGGGCCACGTCACCAAGGACGGCACCCTGGCCGGCCCCAAGGTGCTCGAGCACCTGGTGGACACGGTCCTGGCCTTCGAGGGGGACCGCCACCACCACCACCGCCTCCTGCGCGCCCTCAAGAACCGCTTCGGCGCCGCCTTCGAGCTGGGCGTGTTCGCCATGACCGAGCGGGGCCTGGTGGGCGCCGAGGGGAACCCCTTCTTCCTGGAATCGGAGCCCCGGCCCGGGTGCGCCGCCACGGTGGTCCTGTCCGGGACCCGGCCGGTGATCGTGGAGATCCAGGCCCTGGTGGCCTCGGCCGGGCTGGGCATCCCCCGGCGCACGGCCCTGGGCATCGACGGGCAGCGCCTGGCCATGCTCTGCGCCGTGGCCGAGCGCCGCGGCGGCGTGCAGCTCCATGACCGGGACGTGTACCTCAACGTGGCGGGGGGCCTGGAGGTGGAGGACCCCGCCGCCGACCTGGCCGTCATCGCCGCCCTGGCCAGCAGCGCCACGGGCCGGGTCCTGGCCCCCCGGTGCCTGTTCCTGGGCGAAGTGGGCCTCACGGGCGAAGTGCGGCCGGTGTCCCAGCTGCCCCTGCGCCTCCAGGAGGGCGCGCGCCTGGGCTTCCAGGCCGCCGCCGTGCCCCGCCTGGGGCTGGAGGGCCTGTCCTCACCCCTGGAGCTCCACCCGGAGACGGGCATGGAGCGCCTGCGGGCCAAGGCCTGGCTCATGGGCCGGGCGGGTGGCGAGGAAGCCGACTAGAATCTGAGATTGTGAGGTTTCCATGCGCTCCATGACCGCCTATGCCGAACAGGTCTGTCCCCTGGAAAGGGGCTCGCTGCGCATGACCCTGCGCTCGGTGAACCACAAGGCCCTCGACGTCTCCCTGCGGATCCATCCGTCCCTCTTCCCCCTGGAGGCCGGGATCCGCGCCAAGGTCCGTGAGGCGGCCCTGCGGGGCAAGCTTGACCTGACCATCGAGGTGCAGGACGAGCCCTCCCTGGAGCCCCAGATCAACCGGGCCCTCCTGCGCTCCATGGCCAAGACCTGGCAGGAGGACGCGGAATGGCTGAACCTGCCGCCCCTTTCCGCGGAGGCCTTCTTCCGCCTGCCCGGCGCCTGGCTGCCCCCCTCCGCGGATCTGGCCGACCGCCTGGAAGCCGCCCTCATGGACGGCCTGGATGGTCTCCTGAAGGCCTGGAACCAGGGCCGGACCCGGGAGGGGGACCGCCTGCGGCCCGCCTTCGAGGAGGGCGCCGGGCGCCTGGAGGAGCTCTGCGCCGTGCTGCGGGCGGAAAGCGAGGCCCAGGCCAAGGAACTGCCCGAACTCTACCGCAAGCGCCTGGACCAGGTGCTGGAGGACGCGCGCCTGTCAGGTCAGCTTCCCGCCGAACGCATCGTGGCCGAAGCCGGCGCCCTGGCCGAGCGCCAGGACGTTCGTGAGGAGCTGGTGCGTCTGGCGTCCCACCTGGAGGACTTCCGGGAGCGCCTGCGCAAGGGGTCCCTGGGCGGCAAGGCCCTGGACGTGTGGAGCCAGGAAGTTCTGCGGGAGATCAACACCTGCGGGTCCAAGTGCAAGCGCATGGCCATGACCCGGGCGGTCATGGAGGCCAAGGGCGTCCTGGACCAGATCCGGGAGCAGGGCGCCAACCTGGAGTAGCTCCTGGCCGTCAGCCCAGCTCGGCCTTGAGCGAGCGCTGCATGAGGCGGTTCACCGATTCCCGGGGGTCGGCCCCCTGGAGGAGGCGGACCACCTCCTGGGTGATGGGCAGTTCCACGCCGAGGGACGCCGCCAGGCCCAGGGCCGCCTCGGCCGTGAAGACCCCTTCCACCACCTGGTTGCCCAGGGAGGCGGCGGCGGCTTCGGGCGACATGCCCTTGCCCACCAGGGCGCCGAAGGTGCGGTTGCGGCTCTGGGGTCCGGTGGCGGTGAGCACCAGGTCGCCCAGGCCCGCCAGGCCCATGAGGGTGTCCCGGCTGCCTCCCAGGGCCTCCACCAGGCGCGCCATTTCGGCCAGGCCCCGGGTGACCAGGGCCGCGCGGGCGTTGTTGCCGAGGCCCAGGGATTCCACCAGGCCCGCCGCGATGGCCAGGACGTTCTTGAAGGCGCCGCAGAGCTCCACGCCGGGCACGTCCCGGCTCAGGTAGACCCGGAGGCTGGGGGTGGCCAGCAGGGCCTGCAGCTCCTGGGCGCGGTCGTCGGGCACGGCGGGGGGCAGGGCCAGGACGATGGCCGAGGGCAGGCTGCGTGAGACCTCGTCGGCGAAGGTGGGGCCGGACAGGACGCCCACCGGCACGCCCAGCACCGGCTCCAGGGTCTCGGAGACCCGGCGGAAGGTGCCCTGGAGGATGCCTTTGCTCACGGAGATGAGCAGTTCGGGCCGGGCCGTGGTGCGCCCGGCCAAGTCGGCCCACACCGTGGGGTTCACCTGGGTGGGCAGGGCGGTGACCCAGAGTCCGGCGCGGAAGCCGTCCTCGGGGTCCTGGATGGGGCGTACGCCCGAGGGGATCTCGATGTCGGCCAGGGAGGGGTGGCGGCGGGTCGTGGCCAGGGTCTCGACCAGGGACGGGGGATGGCCCCACAGGTCCACCGTGGCGCCCTGGCGGGCCCAGGCGATGGCCAGGGCGGTGCCCCAGGCGCCCGCCCCGAAGATGGCGATGTCAGGTTTCCTAGGCATTTTTCTTGGCGCCCCAGAAACGGGATTCGGTGCCCTGCACCAGACGGTTGATGTTGGGGGCGTGCTTGCGGATCACCAGACCCACCAGGAGCGCCCAGGCGAGGATGGGCCACTGGGCCATGCCCTCGTGGATGGGCGGCCGGGCCCATTCGCCCATGAACCCCATGACCGTCAGGAGCAGCACCACCGCCGCCACCACGCTGCCCAGGCTCACGTAGCGGAAGACCAGCAGCAGCAGGACGAAGGCCCCCAGGGCCGGCAGGACCATGGCGGCGTGGTAGGCCAGGACGGCCCCCAGGGCCGTGGCCACCCCCTTGCCGCCCTGGAACTTCAGCCAGGGCGTGAAGACGTGCCCCGCCACCGCGGCCAGGGCCACGAAGGCCAGGAATTCGGGCTGGAAGTGGGCGCACTTGGCCAGGTACACCGGCAGGAAGCCCTTGGCGGCGTCCAGCAGGAGAGTGGCGATGCCCAGGCCCTTGCCGCCGGCGCGCATGACGTTGGTGGCACCGATGTTGCCCGACCCATGGGCACGCACGTCGCCCTTGCCGGCGAGGCGCACCAGGACGAGTCCGAAGGGGATGCTTCCGGCCAGGAAGGCCCCGAAGCACCACAGCGCGTAAAGTTTGATGGCGTGCATTTCCATTCCAGAAGGGTAGCCGATCCGGCCCATGTCGGGATAGGATGCTCGATCGTTCCCGCAACCGGGAGGTGTGCTTGCAATCCAAGGCTTTTCTCGTCTGCATCCCGCTGGTATTTTTCCTTGCCTGCGGGGGCGGCTCCTCGCCCGAAGCCCCGAAGATCGTCGCCGTGCAGCCCGACGCTGTCAGTCTCCAGACGGGCCAGTCGCGGACCTTCACGGCCACCGTGGACGGTGCCGCCACGACCCAGGTGACCTGGTCGGTGGTGGAGGCCGCCGGCGGCGCCATCACCTCCGGCGGCGTCTATAAGGCGCCCGGCACGGCCGGGACCTGGCACGTGAAGGCGGCCCTGACCTCGGATCCCACCCACGCGGCCACGGCCACGGTGACCGTGACCGTGCCCACCTCCGGGGTTCCGGGCCTGGGCATCGGCGCCCCCCTCAACGGCTACCGCCCCTTTCCCGCCGGCAACGCTTGGAACCAGGATGTCTCGACCCTGCCCGTCGACCCCCGTTCCGACGCCATCATCGCCTTCGTGGGCGCCACCGCGGGCCTCCATCCCGACTTCGCTTCGAGCACCTACGGCATCCCCTACGCCGTCGTCACCGGCACCCAGGCCCGGGTGGCCATCGCCTACCAGGCCTACGGCGACGAGAGCGACCCCGGCCCCATGCCCATCCCCGACCCTCCGCCCTACGAGGGCACCTCGCCCACCGACACCCGCGGCGACCGGCACGTGCTGGTGCTGGACCGGGACAACAACTTCCTCTACGAGCTCTATGCCTCCCAGCGCCAGCCCGACGGTTCCTGGAAGGCCGACAGCGGGGCCATCTGGGACCTGACGATCAACGACCAGCGCCCCTGGGGCTGGACCAGCAGCGACGCGGGGGGCCTGCCCGTGTTTCCCGGGCTGGCGGTGTACGACGAAGTGGCCGCCGGGGAGGTCAAGCATGCCCTGCGGTTCACCGTGCCCGCCGCGGCCAGGTCCTTCGTGCTTCCCGCCACCCATATCGCGGGCCTGTCCAGCGATCCCAACGCGCCGCCCATGGGCATGCGGGTGCGCCTGAAGGCCTCCAAGGACATCTCCGGCTTCGGGCCCCAGGCCCAGGTCATCCTTCGGGGCCTCAAGAAATACGGAATGATCCTCGCGGACAACGGCTCGGCCTGGTACCTCACCGGCTGCCCCGACCCGGGCTGGGACGACGACGACCTGCACGCCTTGGGGAACATCACCGGGGCGGATCTGGAGGTGGTGCAGATGGGCACCGTGTACACCACGCCGCCCACCGGGCCCGATCCGGTCATCCAGGCCTTCTCCGCGACGCCCGGGACCGTGGCCTCGGGGGCTGCCGTGACCTTGTCCTGGACCGCCACGGACGCCACGCGGTTCTTCGTGACGCCGGG
>DBME01000350.1:0-2920 GCA_002298155.1 Holophagaceae bacterium UBA706
CCCCAGGTCACCTGGGGCACCAACCCGGAGGACGTGGCCCCCATCACGGGCCGGGCCCCGGATCCCGCCGCCGCCTCCGAGGCCCAGGCGGGGCGCATCGCCCGGGCCCTGGACTACATGGGCATCAGGCCGGGCCAGGCCTTCACCGAGCTGCCCGTGGACGTGGTGTTCATCGGCTCCTGCACCAACGGCCGCATCTCGGATCTGAGGGCCGCCGCCGGCGTCCTCCGGGGCCGCAGGACGGCGCCCGGGGTGCGCGTCCTGGTGGTGCCCGGCAGCGGCCTCGTGAAGGCACAGGCCGAGGCGGAGGGACTGGACCGCGTGTTCCTGGAGGCGGGGTGCCAATGGCGCGAACCGGGCTGCTCCATGTGCCTGGCCATGAACGAGGACCGCCTGGAACCCGGCCAGCGGTGCGCCAGCACCAGCAACCGGAACTTCGAGGGCCGCCAAGGGCGGCTGGGACGCACCCACCTCCTCTCCCCCGCCATGGCCGCGGCCGCCGCCGTGCGCGGGCGCCTGGCAGACGTGCGCGACTTCCTGTGAGGGCCGCCCCATGACCCCGTTCTCCGTCCACACCGGTCTCGCGGCTCCCTTCCTCCGGGAGAACATCGACACGGACCTCATCATCCCCAAACAGTTCCTCACCACCATCCTGCGCAGCGGCCTGGGGCGGCACCTGTTCCATGACCTGCGCTACGGGGAGGACGGCGCGGAGGACCCGGCCTTCGTGTTGAACCGCGAGCCGTGGTGGGGCGCGACCATCCTCCTGGGCGGGGCCAACTTCGGCTGCGGTTCCAGCCGTGAGCACGCCCCTTGGGCCCTCATGGACTTCGGCTTCCGCGTGGTGCTGGCGCCGGGCTTCGCGGACATCTTCCGCACCAACGCGGTGAAGAACGGATTGGTGCCTGGGGTCGTCACCGGCGAGGTGCTGGAAGCCCTGGCCGCCCATGGAGGGGCGATCACCGTGGATCTCGGAGCGCTGGAGATCCGCGCCGGTGCCGCCCGGTACCCTTTTTCCTGCGAGCCCTGGGCACGCACGGCCCTGCTGGAAGGCCTGGACGAGATCGAGGGCACCCTGCGCCGCCTCCCGGCCATCGAGGCCTACGAGGCGGGACGGGAAGAATGGCTCGGGGTTGGGGGGAATGGATAGGCGGGTAAGGCTTTTCCGTTGCTGGGTGGTGGATCGTAGGTCTTTGTTTGATGACGGTGCTGGCTTCGACCGGATCAAAGCCGCCGCAAAAGGTTTGGAAAAAGATCAAACGCCGGTTTCTCCGATGCGCCCTGGACAGGCCCATCGCACGTACGGCAAGAGAACAATTCAAGCCTTCAATTCGAACAACCCCCACCCTTTCAGGGCTCCTCCGGGAACTCCTTCGACAGGAGTTCCAGGAAGGCCGCCCCGGCGATGGAGTGGGTCCGGGACGCGCGGTGCACCAGGCGCACCTCGCGGCCGATGGCCATGCCCTTGACCCGCGGCGACACCAGTTCGCCCGAGGCCAGCTCCCGGGCCATGGCCATGCGCGGGATCAGGGCGATGCCCTCCCCGGCCTTCACGAAGTCCTTGATGGTCTCCAGGCTGGAGAGCTCCATCACGATGCGCAGCGGCACCCGTTCCCTTGCGAAGAGGTCCACCAGGTGGGTGCGGGTGGGGGTGCGCGCCAGGTGGGCGATGAAGCTCTCCCGCCCGAGGCGCTCCAGATCCACGGCCTTCATGGGAGCCAGAGGGTGGCCGGGGAACACCGCCAGGGCCAGCTCGTCCCGGAAGAGGAGCCGGGTGGCGAGATCCTTGTGGGCGGGGGCGAAGGAGAGGAATCCGAAATCCACATCCTGGTCCATGAGCAGGGCGGGGATGCCCGAGGAGGGGCTCTGGATCACCTCGATCTTGATGGCCTGGTAGGCGCGGCGAAAGGCCTTGAGGAGGGGGGGCAGCACGTAGAGCCCCACGCTCTCGCTGGCGGCGAGGCGCAGGACGCCGCGCTTGAACAGGCGCAGGTTCTCCAGGCTGTGGAAGGCCTCCTGGCGCAGGTCGACCATGCGCCGGGCATGGTCCAGCAGCGCCGCGCCCGCGGCCGTAAGGGTCACCTTGCGGCTGGAGCGGTCGAGGAGGGGCGTGCCCAGCTCGTCCTCCAGGCGCCGGATGGCCTGGCTCACGGCGGGCTGGGAGCGGTTGAGCTTCTCCGCGGCGCGGGAGAAGCTTCCTTCCTGGGCCAGGCTGATGAGAACCTCCAGCTCGGGGAAATCCATGGTCCTGTGCGCCTCCGGGGTATCCTCCGTTATACCTCGACTTTCTCCCTGGCGGGCAACTCGACCGGGTTCAGGAAGGGCATGGCCCGGCGCAGGTCGCGGCCGATGGCCTCGATCTGCCCCTCGCGCTCCTCGGCGCGGCGGGCCTCGAACCAGGTGCGGCCCGTGGCGTTCTCCTTGATCCAGCCCGCGGCGTAGGAACCGTCCTGGATCTCGCCCAGGATCCGGCGCATGGCCTGGCGGGATTCCTCGTTGATCACGCGGTAGCCGCCCGTGTAGTCGCCGTATTCGGCAGTGTCGCTGATGGAGTGGCGCATGTAGGTGAGGCCGCCGCGGTACATCAGGTCGACGATGAGCTTGAGTTCGTGGAAGCACTCGAAGTAGGCGATCTCGGGCTGGTAGCCCGCGTCCACCAGGGTCTGGAAGCCCGCCTTCACCAGGGCCGACACGCCCCCGCAGAGGACGGCCTTCTCCCCGAACAGGTCGGTCTCGGTCTCCTCCGTGAAGGTGGTCTCCAGGACGCCGGCGCGGGTGGCGCCCAGGCCCTTGGCGTAGGCCAGGGCGAAGGCGCGGGCGTTGCCCGAGGCGTCCTGGTGCACCGCCACCAGGGCCGGCACACCGCCCCCTTCGGCGAAAACCTCACGCACGCGGTGGCCGGGGCTCTTGGGGGCGACCA
>DBME01000350.1:2928-3129 GCA_002298155.1 Holophagaceae bacterium UBA706
CGGATGTTGAAGCCGTGGGCGAACATGAGGGTCTTGCCCGGGGCCAGGCCCGGGGCGATGGCCTCGCGGTAGAGGGCGGCCTGGCCGGTGTCGGGGGTCAGGACCATGATCACGTCCGCCCAGGCGCAGGCCTCCGCGGGGGTGGGCACGATGAAGCCGTCGGCTTCCGCGGCGCCGCGGCTGGCGGAGCCCGGCAGCAGG
>DBME01000460.1 GCA_002298155.1 Holophagaceae bacterium UBA706
CCTCCGCCCCATCAACGCCCGCCGCGGCCAGGGCCTGGACGTGCTTGTGGACTGGCGCGAGGGCCACGGGGCCATCCACGGTGACCGCGTGGTCGCCGAGATCACCGGCCTGACCTACGACGGCCGCGCCAAGGCCAAGGTGGTCAAGGTGCTCAGCCGCAACCCGGACCCCATCCCGGCCCACCTGCAGAAGCAGGAATGGGGCTGGCGGGCCATCCCCCTCGAGCCGCGCCTGTCCCAGATCGTCAGCGTGCCCCCCACGGACCTGGCCGGGGACGGCGATCTGGTGAGCGTCCTCCTGGACCGCGACCTCAAGGAAGGCCAGATCCGCGGCGTGGTCACGGCCCGCCTGGGCCGGCCCACGGACCTCCAGATCGAGAACCGGCTCACCGCCGCCCTGTTCAACCTGCGCACCGACTTCCCCGACGCGGTCATGAACGAACTGGCCCCCTTCCCCACCGCCATCCCCGCGGACTGGATCCAGGGGCGCGAGGACCTGCGCGAGCTGCTCACCGTCACCGTGGATCCGCCCACCGCCAAGGACTTCGACGACGCCATCAGCCTGGAGGTCCTGCCGGACGCCGAGGGCGGCGGCTGGCTCCTGGGCGTCCACATCGCCGACGTGAGCCACTACGTGAAGGAGGAGGGTCCCCTGGACCAGGAGGCCCGCCTGCGCGGCACCTCCGTCTACTTCCCGGACCAGTGCATCCCCATGCTGCCCGAGCGCCTGTCCGGCGAACTGTGCAGCCTCCGCGAGGGCGTCGACCGCCTCACCATGACGGCCTGGATCACCCTCGACCCGGAACTCAAGGTGGTGGAGACCCGGCTCACGGAATCCGTCATCCGCTCCCGCAAGCGCCTCACCTACGACCAGGTGAAGGAGGCCTGCATCGACATGGTCCGCGCCGGCCGCGAGGCCATGGGCGCCGACGTGGCCGAGGTGCTGGACGAGGCCCTGCGGGTCTCCCGCAGCCTTACCGCCATCCGCCTGGGCCGGGGCGCCCTCAACCTGGATTCCGAGGAGACGGAGTTCGTGTTCGGCGAGGACGGCCGCCCCATCGATGCCAAGCGTTACGGTCACCACGACGCCCACCGGATGATCGAGGAGTTCATGCTCCTGGCCAACGAGGCCGTGGCGCGCTTCTTCACCCGGAAGAAGATCGCCACCATCTACCGCATCCACGACAATCCCGACCCCCTCAAGCTGGAGGCGTTCAAGGAAGTCGCCGGGGCCTTCGGGCTCATCCGCCCCTACGACGCCACCACGCCCGAGGTCCTCAACGCCCTCCTGGACAAGATCCGCGGCGGCCCCCTGGAGGCCATGCTCAACACGATGCTCGTGCGCAGCCTCAAGAAGGCCGAGTACAGCGCCGACAACATCGGCCACTCGGGCCTGGCGCTGGAGGACTACCTCCACTTCACCAGCCCCATCCGCCGCTACCCGGACCTGGTGGTGCACCGCCTGCTCCGCAAGGTCCTCCGGGGCCTGCCCCTGCCCAACGGTCTCCACGCCCAGCTGGCGGTGGTGGCCAAGACCTGCAGCGATACCGAGCAGACCGCCACCGAGGCCGAGCGCGAGAACGACAAGTGGAAGACCTGCCTCCTCATGCGCACACGCATCGGGCAGCGCTTCGACGGCCGCATCCAGGGCTTCTCCCTGAAGGCCGCCTTCGTGCGCCTGGATTCCCCCTTCGTGGAGGTGGGCGTGCCCCTGGGCGCCCTGGGCGGCGCCTTCGTGGTGGACGACAACCGCACCAAGGCCATCAACCCCGGCACGGGCCTCGTGCTCACCATCGGCGATGCCGTGAAGGTCGAGATCACCGGCGTGGACGAGGACCTGCGGCGGGTCTCCGCCTGGGTCGTGGAAGCCCGGGGCAAGGATTCCAAGGGCAAGGTCATCAGCTACGTGCCCAGCCTGGCCGCCCCGGCCCACGTGCGGGAGGCGGATTTCGTGCAGGAGGAGCCCCGCCGGGGCCGTCCGCCCCGTTCCGTGCGCGACGCGGTTGCCGGCCGTCCGGGCCGATCCTCCGGCGGCGAAAGCCAGGCCCGCTCCGGCGGACGTTCCGGTGCCGCCCGCCCTGCTTCCGGCAGGCCCAGTTCCGGCCGTCCCGGTTCGGACCGCCCGGGCAGGCCCCCGGCGCGCGCCAAGGCCCCGAAGGGTTCCGTGCGGGGCGTCGCCAAGCGCAGGAAGGACTGAGGCCGTGGCCGCCGTTCCGGCCTCCCTCTGCCTGGGCGTGGATCCTGGCTCCCTGGCCTGCGGCTGGGCCGTGGTGTCCCGCTGCGGCTCCCGCCTGGAGCTGGTGGACGCCGGCGTCATCCGCTCACCGCGGGGCGCCGACTTCGATCAGCGCATCCTGGGCATCCATCTGAAGCTCAGCGAGGTCATCGCCCGCACCGGCCCCCATTTCATGGCCGTGGAATCGCCCTTCGTGGAGAAGAACGCCGCCACCGCCCTGAAGCTGGGCCAGATCCGGGGCGGCATCCTGCTCACCGCGGGCCTCCACGGGCTGCCGGTGGGGGACTACAACCCCATGCAGGTGAAGAAGGCCGTCAGCGGCTACGGCTGGGCCGACAAGACGCAGGTGGGGAAGATGGTCATGGTCCTGCTGAGCCTGAAGGAAGCCTTGCCCCTGGACGCCTCGGACGCTGCGGCCGTGGCCATCGGCCACCTCCTGGCGACGCGGACTCCGGGGCGGTGAGCCTGCGAAAAGGGAATTCTTTATCCGGCCATGGCATCCGGGTTCCACAAATGTGCGGAGTTGAATGAAGTCCACTGGGGCCGTACGGTTTCCCGATGGATCCGACACATTCGATCAAAAAGCCTATCGCCGAGGCGCCGGGGGGCCGAGGGTCGCCGAGAAAGGAATTCTTTGTCCTCGGCGATCCTCGGTACCCCGGCGCCTCGGCGATAGGCTCTTTGATGGGTTCACCTCCATGATCGGGCCGTGGACGGCCTTGAAGGTCCAACCCAGCACGCATATCCAGCCACCGCCAGACGGGTTTCTGGGTGAAGGCCCCCCCCCGTTCCGCCACGAACCGGGTCAAGGAATACGGTTTGCCGGATGCCATGCCTCGACGTTCATTTTCCTCATTCGTACCGTAGCGCCTCGATGGGATCAAGCTTGGCGGCCTTGTTCGCCGGGTAGAGCCCGAAGCCCACGCCCACCAGCGCCGGCACCAGCAGCGCCGACAGGAAGGCCCAGGCCGGAACCCCGCCCAGGTGCTTCATCAGCATCTGGCTCAGCACCGTCCCGAACACCATCCCCAGCACCGTCCCGATGACGCCGCCGGCGACGCACAGGAGCGTGGCCTCGATGAGGAACTGGAAGAGGATGTTCCGCCGCCTTGCCCCCAGGGCCTTGCGCACGCCGATCTCCCGGGTGCGCTCGGTGACGCTCACCAGCATGATGTTCATCACGCCGATGCCCCCCACCAGGAGGCTGATGCCCACCATGGCGCCGCTGGCGAGCATGAGGGTGCGGCCGATCTTCTCGACCTGGGCCACGGCCTTCTCGTTGCTCTCGAGCATGAAGTTGTCCACGTCGTCGCCCTTGAGGCCGCGGATGCGGCGCAGGCCCAGGCGCAGGGTCTCCTCGGCCTCCTTCACGGGCATGCGCGAATCCACCTGGAGGCGCCAGAAGGGGCTGTCGTAGGCCCCGGGCCGCGCCAGCTCGCGCAGGCTGCCGAAGGGCACGAAGAACATGCCGTCGGGGCCCCACATGGCGCTGTCCTCGTCGTCGCCCTCGCTGGGCATGAAGGGGATCTCCCCGTGCTTCTTGAGGATGCCCACCAGTTCCACGGTCTGGCCGTTGATCGTGAAGGACTTGCCCAGGGAATGCTCGGTCAGGCCCAGGTCGTCGGCGATCTGGGCGCCGAGGATGGCCAGGGGCGCGCGCGTGACGCGGTCGGTGGCGGTGAAGTTGCGCCCGCAGGCCAGCTCCCGGTTGGAGAGGTCCAGGCCGTTCTCGTCCACGCAGGTGAGGTAGGTGACCCGGCGGGTGAGGCTGCCGACCTTGACGAGCATCTGCTGGCTGAAGATGTTGGTCTGGGGGCTGGCGACGAGGATCTGGGGCATCAGCTCGCGCAGCTCGCGGATGGTGCCGGCGTCCATGGGCATGCGCCGGACCTTGGCGGTCTTGAAGCGGGAGTAGGGCACCCAGGCGCTGATGAAGAAGGTGTGTGTGCCTTCCTGCTTCACGTCGGACATGATGCGGCCTTCGAGGCCCTTGGTGAGGTTGACCACGGTGATGACCGAGCCCACGCCGATGATGATGCCCAGGGTGGTGAGCATGCTGCGCATGCGGTGGGCCCAGATGCTGGCCAGGGCGGTGCGGAAGGTCTCCTGGAAACGGGTCCAGCCGTTCACGGCTTGTCCTTCTTGATCCGCACGGGCATGCCCTCGGCGAGGGAGCCCAGCTGCTTGGTGGGCCCGGAGATGACCTCCTCGCCCTCCTTGAGCCCGGAAAGCACTTCCGCGGCCCTGCGGGTGGAAAGGCCGGTTCGGATCTCGCGCTCGGAGGCCTTGCCGTCCTTCACCACGTACACGACGCTGCGGCTGCCCGAGAGCAGGCCGAGGCCGCCGGCCTTGGCCTCCTTGTCCTGGATGGCCGCCAGGGAAACGGCAAGGACGTCCTTGTGCTCGGCCGTGAGCACGGCGACCCGGGCGCTCATGCCGGGGCGCAGGGCCGAAAGCTCGTCCTGCGTGCCGTCCACGAGGATGCGCACCTTGTAGCTCTGGGTCTCCTGGGAGTTGCCCATGGAGCTGCCGGCAGGCCGGTCCGTGCTGGTGGCGACGGTCATGACCTTGCCCTGGAAGACCCGCCCGGGCAGCGCGTCCACGGTGATCTCCGCGGGCTGGCCCACCTTCACCTTGACGACGTCCAGTTCGCCCACCTTGATTTCCGCCATCATCTCCGAGAGGTCGGAGATGACCATCATCACGGCGCCGGCGAGGTTGGTGGTGCCGGCGATGGCCGTCTCGCCACGCTCGGCCTTGAGGCCGGTCACCTGACCGGACATGGTGGCCCGGATGACCGTCTTGCTGAGGTCATCCTGGGCGATGGCAGTCTGGGCCTCGGAGGATTGCACGGCCACCCGCGAACGCTCGAGGGCCGTGGCGGCCGTATCCCGGGCGAGCTTCACCGCCTGGAACTCCTCCGTGGACAGGAGACCGAGGGTGTGGAGCCGTTCCTGGCGCTGGTAGGTCTGGTCCTGCTTGGTGAAGGTCGCCTGGGCGATCTCCAGGTCCTTGCGCGCCATGCGCAGGCCCATCTCGGCCTGGTTCAGGGCCTGGCGGTACCGCTCCTGGTCGAGGGTCACCAGCAGGTCGCCGGCCTTGACCCACTGGCCGTCCAGCACGTGGATCTCCTTGATGGCGGCCGTCACCTGCACGCCCACGTTCACGCGGGTCTTGGCCTGGATCTCCCCGTTGGCGGCCACGCTGTCGCGCAGGGGTTGCCGTTTGACCGCTTCCACCGTGAATTCAGCGGTGGTATTGCCTCCCCGCAGGCTGATCCAGCCGATGGAGGCCAGGGCGCCTACGGAGCCAAGGCCGATGAAGATCCAGGTGCGGAGCTTGGGCATGCGTTCCTCGTGAATGGAAAAATGCGATCAAGGGGATTCCCGGATTCTACCATTCCTGAACGGATTTTTACATGCCCGATATTCCGTCGCTCAGTCGTCATCCTCCTCTTCGGCCACGCCGCCGGGCTGCAGCTTGAGCCCCAGGGCCGGAAGACCCCGGCCGTGGGCGCCGGCGGCCCAGGTGGGATAGGGCTCGTCCCCCCGGGCGGCGCGCCAGAGGATGCGGTTCAGGGTGTCGTCGTCCATGCGGTCCGGCCGGCTGAAATCAAGGCCCGCCCGGCCGGGCGCGTTCATCTCGTCCAGGGGCACCCGGTTGGGCAGGGCCGTGAAGGGCGTGAAGTCCGGCTTGGCGGTGAAGCAGGCCTCCATGGTCGGCGCCACGGCATCCACCTGGTTCAGGGGCGGCAGCCCCAGGATGCGCTCCATGGTGCGCAGCACGGACCCCTGGTTGTAGAACCGGCTCACCACCTTGCCGCGCAGCGTGTAGGGGCTTGCCACCAGGCAGATGGAACGGTGCCCGTCCACGTGGTCGAACCCGTCCTGGGGGTCGTCCTCGTTCACGAAGATCACCGTGTCCTTCCAGAACCGGCTGTGGGAGATGGCGTCCACCAGCCGCCCCAGGGCCAGGTCGTTGTCGGCCAGGTGGGCCCGGGGCGTGGTCGCGCCCTCCTCCATGCCCTGGGTGTGGTCCTGGGGCAGGTACACGAAGACCAGGTCCTGCCATTCCCCCTTGCGCTCGCACTCGCGGAATTCCTCCAGGAAGCGCTCCAGGCGCACGGCGTCGGGGATGCGCAGCTCCCAGCCCGGGAAGTCCGGGGCGGTGTACCGGCGCAGGGATTCCATGGCCAGGCTGGGCTTGAAGGTCACGCGGCGGGTGCCGTTCCGGTAGTCCCGGTAGACGTCGCTCCAGGTGGCTCCCTCGGGATCGAGCCGGGGGAAGTCGAACTCGCCGAAGTTGCGGAAGGAGCGCCCCCGCAGCAAGGCGCTGTCCCAGAGGAAGGGCGTCGGCGCGAAGGCCAGCGGGTCGGTGCCGAAGTCGTAGCTGCGGGTCCAGTCCCCGGAAGCCTTCTCCTGGTAGGCCGTGGTGATGCCCTGGGTGGCCCACTGGTGGCCGTCGGCGGACACCACGCCGTTGCAGTAGTAGTTGTCCAGCACCACGAACTGCTCGGCCAGGGCGTGGTGGTTGGGCGTGACCTCCCGGCCGTAGATGCACAGGGAGGGATCGCCGTTGGCCTGGCGCAGGTCGCCGAAAAGCTGGTCGTAGGTGCGGTTCTCCTTCACCACGTAGACCACGTGGCGGAAGACCGACGGCTCCCCGGTGCGGGCGGGAACGGGCACCGCCCGCGCCGCGGCCTT